>JAIMBU010000226.1 GCA_023511325.1 Gorillibacterium sp. | reverse complement strand
GCTCGAAGAGAATCCGCTGCCGATATTACTCCGGAAATGATCAATCATTTGTTAACGACGGCGAGAAGGACGTTTGATCTTACCTTTTTGGATCTGAATGGATATCCCGACAATGCTGCTACTGTTTGTGGAGTCCGCAATGCGGATATCCGCTTGCTGGTTGCCCGTCCCCGTTTTGACTCCTATCGATTGGGCTGGGGGGAATGGTATGACTGCTACTGGAAGTATTGTGGGTTACAACCACGTGACATTCAGCTTGTCATGAACCGAACCGTTAGCCCGAGAGACGCTTCTAAAGCGGCTGACTATCTTGGTATGCCGTTAGCAGGTGTAATACCCGAAGTGCCTGGTGATCTAGGCTGGAAATCTGTCGATGAAGGCCTACCTTTATATGATCAAGCGGGTGCAGAGAGTTTTACCCACGCCATCCATATGCTGGCTAGCAGTTTCGCAAAGGATGCAGGGTTGGATATGCACCTTCCTGATCGAGTCAAACAACGTTTATGGTCGCGGATTACCGCTACCCTAGGATAGGAGGAGGGGATGCAGAATAAACCTGTCCCGATGAAACCGAGAATTGCCTTTGATGCACAGCGATACCTAGAGGATGTAAAGCAGGCAAATTTTCTCGAAAGAAATAACCACTTGAATCTTCCTGATCTTACCGGGCAATGGAGACGCCTATCATTATCAGAGGCCGCACAAGCAATCCATGAACATGTGACTAAGCGAGCAGGTAAAGATCCCGATCTACACCGAGATATCCTTCAGGCCGGTCTTGGTGAGCCAATTGCACGTGAACGGATGAAGGCTGTAATTGAGACGTTGCTCATGGAGTATCGAATTGACATTGAGCCCAGTACTTTAATTGATGGACGTACGCCTACCGAATGCGTCTATGCCGAGACCTGTGGCGCAAGTCTGATCGACGACCTGCTTCAACTAGCTGATGTAGAGGAGATCCAGGTGATTGGTCGAGATATCTTTCTTATTCGCGGCGGAGAGCAGGTTACACATCATCGGAAGTTTGCCAATCTAGATGAGGTTCGACTGCTACAGGAACGACTTGCTCTTTGTGGGAAGAAGCCGATTCATGAGCGACAGCCCTTTCTTCAAACCTACCTCTGGAATCGTTCCCGTTTGGTCATGACCCGTGAACCTTATACAGATGTACCCAGTATTCATATCCGAAACTTTATCGTTCGCGATGTCTCACTTAGCAAGTTGATTGAGCTGGGAACACTGGATCAAGTTATGGCTGATTTGATCAGACTTCTTGTCCATCATCATGCAAGCTTCCTTATTGGCGGGTCAACGAATACCGGTAAAACAACATTGCTGTTCGCATTAGCTCAGGAAACGGCGGAGAATGAGCGAATTCGGACCTTGGAGAAGGATTTTGAAGTTTCACTGCGAGAAAGATTGAAGGGAAATCGGAATATTCTCGCGGCTAGAGAAGCGGAGGATTTGCATCTGACGATGGAGGAAGCTTACAAGCCCCTTCTGGTGATGTCTCCCCATTGGGTCATTCTCGGCGAAGCCAAAGGTGCGGAAGTAGCTCAAGCGGTTCAAGGAGCACTTCGGGGGCATGATGTCATGGCAACCATGCACACCAAATATCGCGAGTCTTTTTTGTCTGACGTTGAAGACATGATCAAACAAGATGGGCGTATCCACCATCATGAGGATACGGTGAAACGGATCGCCAGAGCCTTTAATATTGTCATCTTCTTAAGGCTGGTACGCATCGAGGGCAAACTCATTCGTGTCGTGACTGAGATTACCGAACTGCATGTGGATGAAGCAGGGCAAGCTTGCATTGATCCTCTAGTGGAATGGTCTTATACAGAAAAGAAATGGAACTTTACAGGGAAGCGATTAAGTCCACCTTTGATGAATCATCTCCTTGCGAGTGGTGCGGACCCCACAATGTTTCAAGCATTGGGAGTGTGGTAGGAAATGGAGGTTGCTGCGTTTTTTAAAGAAGCATTTGAGGGTGCAACCAAAGGATTCTTTCTGGCGCTCTGGCTCATTGGTTCAGCTATTCCCATCGGGTATTTAACGCAGGTGATGCATGATCGGACTCATCGTAAGCGGCGAATTCGCAAGTTGTTTGAGTCATCAAGTAAGCCTAACACTTGGGCGTTTCGCAACTTCTCTTCTATACGGAATTTGGCGATCGAAATGGAATTTGCTGGTCTGAAAATCCATGTTGAGCTTCTAGCCACCTTGATGATTTTTCTATTCAGCGTCGGGCTATTCGGGGTCAATGCAGCTGTATATGCGTTGCATCAGGAATTTGCGACAGGTGCTGAGCGATTCGTTCACGTAAATGCATGGTTTTTAAGCGTCTTTGTTGGCCTATTGCTGGCCGGACTCCCGATCTTTTATGTGAAGTTTCGAGTTCAGAAGAAGCGCCACCGGATTGCATTACGCATGATTATACTCGTGCAGAACCTAATTGGTCATTATAATTCCACACTGACAATTGCTGAGATTCTCGCTAAATCTTCCTCCACCATGCCTGTTGATGTCAAAAGCGAATGGCGTCGACTGGTGTTAAGCCTGCATATGCAGACAACGGAGGAAGCACTTCATGATTTTGCTCGGCGAATCGATAATAAATGGGCGGATGATCTGGCAGATTTGTTGATCATGGGTGCCCATTACGGAATGGACATCACGGATGCTTTACACAAACTTGTAGCGGGTATGCAGACAGCAAAACGCAATGAGGAGAAACGTATGGCGATGATCACGGTCTACCGAATTGGCACCATGGTGATGGTCGGTTTTGCCTTCTTCGTTGTATTGTTCAACATTTATGCTGATCGTTCGAATTACCGGCATTATTTTCTAGAGCAAGGTGGGAAAGTCATCCTTACCTTATCCACGGCCGTTATGTTTGCTTCTTTATTGTTGGTTGTCCACGCTGGCCGCAAACCATTTTAGTAATATTAACAATAGAAGCACAGTTAAACTTTCTCCTTATTCCCTCTTCTATTTCACCAGTAAAGCATGGCTTTAAAGGACGCCAATAGGCGTTTATCCTTGGTAGGAGGTGAAGGATACGTTCGTTTTATATCGTAATGTTGGGCCTTTTCTATTCCTTGTTATTTTCATTTGCGGAAGTGCAATGCTCTGGCTGCCGCTTGCCGGAAGAATTCATTTCAGTCGAATGAATCGGCTGTCCTTACTTATCCATAAGCAGAAAAGCTATCGCAAGGAACCCAATCTCGAACTGAATGGCGACCTCTTCGAAAGCAAGTCACCACAGGAACGGAAATATATTGAGCGTTCACGAATCGCAGGAATGGATCCAGCGTGGACGTATCGCCATTTTTGCTTCATCCGGGGGATAACGGCGCTAGTTTTTCTGATTCTCACCACCCTTTTCTGGGAGCTTACTTCCGGAGTAGATCGATCATTATTAACGTGGAAGGGAGGAGGGAAAGCATTTGGTGAATGGGCTCTAGTGGCATTAATTGGTTGGTGGATACCTGCTTGGTTCCTGATCGGGTTTGCCGCCCAAGCGCGTAGTCGCTACTTAATGGAGATTGCCAAGCTGTCCGAGCGACTCGCCCTTTGCGTCAATGAGAAAGCGGATACCCGAGATATTCTGTTGCGTGCTGGGCGTACGCTTGTCCTGCTAAAACCACATATCCAAGAGCTAGCCGCGATGTGGGGGAAGAATCAGCATGTCGCCATCTGGAGATTCAAAGAGGCGATAGGCATATCCGAGGTTTTTCCGTTGGTGAATGCTCTCTATGCGATCAGTCGGGCGGAGGAGAAGGACGTAGTAAAGGTGCTGCAGGAACAGACAAGAAGCATTGATGCTACCTTAGAATCCGATATCAATCGGAGAATTGAGAATGCTCCCGTCTGGATTAGTTTTTATATCATGATTCCTTTTAGCTGTGTTGTACTGTTATTTCTCTATCCTTGGATCGTGACGATCCAGTCTCAGTTAATGAATGTCTATCCCTAAAGGAGGCAGACGATGAGCAAGCTGGTCGTCAGTGTACTACTGACTGTAATCTTAGCTGGAACTGTACTTGCTGTGATTGGCAATCAGATTGTACCCGCCACGCGAACAGCAGGTATAAATACCGGGTTACAGATTGATGAAGCCTTTCGCTAGAATGATCTCCACAATAATGACGTAAAGGGAGCTGTGCTATGACAAAACTAATCGTAACTATCTGTTTGGCTGTTCTATTGACTGGTGTTGCACTCGTTGTGGGTGGCAAGCAGGTTGCACCAGGAGTAACGCAAAAAGGTAACAGTATTCATGATGCAATTACATCCACTACGGTCAATAGCGCAACAGGTGCTGTGACATTTACGGCTCCTTAAGCCATGAGCAAGCTGATCACAGCTATTTTGCTGACCGTGCTTATTTTTGGGATTGCTGTGTTTATTTTTCAAGGTGATCGGGGTCTCAAAGAAAAGGTGAGAGCAGGTCACAACAGGGTAAGTGATACGGTTAGGAGCTTTGACTATGTAAGTAATTAACGGGGGGAAGTATGGACAGCATCAAACGGCTTAAACTGGGAATAAAGCGGGTAGGCTCAGATGAGCGGGGGATTTCCAATCTGCTTGTGACCCTGATGATCATGCCGATATTATTATTTATGTCTATGATGATCGTACCCTTTTTTGTCTATACCATGAAGCTGGACCACGTAAACATGGTGGCGAATCATGCTTTGAAGGAAGCGGAGTCGGTGGGTTATGTCAGTCCAGCGATTATGGTCAGCACCAATAAGAAGCTTGAACAACTGGGAATGGGTGAAACTTCAAGTCAAGGAAACCTCTACCCTAGCTATGAGGGGAGCACGGACTATAAGGTGCTGAGGGATGCTTCTGATCCATTGATAACATTCTCTCTCCGCTATCCTGCCCCTAACTTATTTGGCATGCTTCCGGCCATAGGCGGCTCAAGCAGCAGTGGAGAGCAACCCGGATATTATCACATCCTGCTATATGGGAAGAGTGAGGCCTATGAGTGAAGCAACGCTTACAATCCTTTAAGCTGAATGAGCAAGGTGGAATTCATATTCTCGTATTGGGATTACTGGCGATTATAACATTGACAGTGATCGGGTTGGCATCTGTCAATTGGGGAATTCATACACTGAGCATGAACAAAGCAAAGCCACTATTGGATCAAAGTACCCGTGCTGCAGCCCTTAATATTGATTCGAGTGCGGCAGTACTGGGACTCATTAATTGGAACGAGGCAAAAGCAAGAAATGATTTTTACCGCTATCTGCAGCTGAACTTTCGTTTAGACGACAACAATCAACCACTAGGCCATAGCTTTATAGCGACTGAACCTGTGGTGCATGTTCTTGAGTTCGTGACGGCTGCGCAATACCCTCATGCTCTTCATCAATCGATTTCCCTCTACCCAGGTGGGACAGATGCAACCATTCGAATGGTTGATGTAACTCTGTATGGACCCTCTGTTCTAGCTATTGTAGAATTTCGAATAAGACGGCTAGGGAGCTCTCAGCTTGAGCCCTTAGTGATCAGCAGTGTTTCTAGTGTCCGCTTCCGTTGATTGTCACCAGAACTGTTCGTTGATTGTCACTAGAACTGTTTTAAAGAAGCTAGCTGCCATGAACGGGGAGAATGCTCCCTGCCAGTGGTGGCTAGCTTTGATTGTTAAGAACGGAGGTAAAAGCATCAGTCCAAGATAGGCAGAACTGGGATATCGCTGCTTGATCTGGTTGTTGCTCTGCAAGGTATAATCCCGTTTAAATATGTACATGAAAGCACTGAT
>JAIMBU010000022.1 GCA_023511325.1 Gorillibacterium sp. | reverse complement strand
GAGTATTTCCGCGATGAAGAGAATAAAGATGTTCACTTGTTCATTGATAACATCTTCCGTTTTACCCAAGCAGGATCTGAAGTATCCGCTCTGCTTGGCCGGATGCCATCGGCTGTTGGTTACCAACCGACACTGGCAACGGAAATGGGTCAGTTGCAAGAACGGATCACGACAACCAAGCAAGGCTCTGTTACATCGATCCAAGCTATCTATGTTCCAGCAGATGATTATACCGATCCGGCTCCAGCAACGGCGTTTGCCCACTTGGATGCAACAACTAACTTGGACCGTGGTATTGCAGCAATCGGGATCTTCCCGGCTGTTGATCCGCTTGCTTCCAGTTCCCGGATTCTTTCACCGGATGTCGTTGGACAAGAACACTACGAAGTAGCTCAAGGGGTTAAGCAGATTCTTCAACGCTACAAAGAGCTTCAGGACATCATCGCTATTCTCGGGATGGATGAGCTTGGGGATGAAGATAAGATTACCGTTTATCGGGCAAGAAAGATCCAGAACTTTCTGTCACAGCCGCTTAGCGTTGCCGAGGCATTTACCGGAACACCTGGTCTTTACGTTCCGATTAAGGAAACGGTACGTAGCTTCAAGGAATTGCTTGAAGGCAAGCACGACGATCTTCCAGAAGCGGCATTTATTAATGTTGGGTCGATTGAAGGCGCCATAGAAAAAGCAAAAACAATGTAGCAGGCCAGGTTATTCCGTCGTTCGATGGACGGTGGACAAAGCCGGCACGGTTAGGAGGGTAAGCGTGAGCACATTTCGACTCGAAATCGTGACCCCAGAACGCAAGGTATACGAACAAGATATTGATATGGTCATCGTTGAAGGGGTAGAAGGTCAGCTAGGTATTCTCCCCCACCATATTCCCTTGCTCACCGCCTTGAGAATTGGTCCTCTTCGTATCAAGAAGGATGGGACTGAAGAAGAGGTGGCTGTAGGGGGAGGCTTCATGGAGGTTCGCAAGGATAAAGTTGTTATTCTTGCTGAAACAGCGGAGCTTCCAGAGGACATCGACATCGATCGGGCCGAGGAAGCAAGAAGACGTGCCGAAAGATATCTTCTGCATCCAGACGAGCACGACCAAGTACGTGCTGAGATGGCTCTTCAGCGGGCGATCAATCGGATTAAAGTAGGATCTCATAGACATGGCTAATAATTAAGCGAGGGACATGGTCCTTCGCTTTTTGTTTTTGTTGCGGTAGTTAATATGTACTTTGCTGATGTCATATCTTAAAAAAGATGCATTCCTCCCCTACTTTATTAAAAATTATTATTAGCATGTATTACAATCTTTTTATCTGTTTGGTATAATTAAGAAAGCACTTACATTTCGCTTTCCTATAAGGAGGTGCAGACAATTGAGTAACAATTATGTGGTCGTTGCAGTTTTTATTGGGCTTGGTATTCTCTTGCCCATTGTGGCGCTCACCCTGGGCAGGCTACTTCGTCCGAGTAAACCGTACGATGAGAAGTTGGCTACCTATGAGAGTGGTAATGCACCCGTAGGTGAAGGGCAAATACGATTCAATATTCGCTATTACTTGTTTGCACTCATGTTTGTCATTTTTGATGTAGAGACCGTATTTCTCTATCCGTGGGCAGTTGCGTACGGAAAGCTGGGTCTCTTTGCTTTTGTGGAAATGTGTATCTTCATCGGAATGCTCGCAATCGGACTTCTCTATGCCTGGAAAAAGAAGGTGCTGCAATGGACTTCTCTTTAGAGTCAATCTCGCCTGAAGAGCGAGCAGAAATCGAACGCAACATTTTTATCACCAGCCTGGAGCAGGTAAAGGGTTGGGCCCGGAGCAACTCGCTCTGGCCACTAACCTTTGGGATTGCCTGCTGTGCCATCGAAATGATGGGTACAGGTGCATCACATTTTGACTTTGACCGCTTAGGCTTGATTTTCCGCCCATCACCTCGCCATTCTGACGTCATGATTGTGGCAGGCACGGTAACCAAGAAGATGGCACCGCTGATCCGTCGTCTTTATGATCAGATGCCAGAGCCGAAATGGGTCATTGCGATGGGCTCCTGTGCTACAGCTGGCGGCCCTTACGCCAATTCCTATTCAGTCGTTAAGGGAGTGGACCAGATCGTCCCCGTTGATGTGTATGTCCCGGGCTGTCCGCCTAATCCAGCAGCACTTATTTATGGAATTAACCAGCTTCAGGAGAAAATCCGCTATGAGGCAAAAACGGGGAAGTCGGTGACTGAGCGATGACAGAAGATAAGGACAATTCGCTGAGTGACCCGGCAACTGTACAAGATAACAAGATAATAGAAGACTCTCAAGCCGACAACAAGGAAGAAACCTTACTGGGCGGGAGTGAAGGTCAGCCTGCTGTTGCTGAAACTCAACCAGTGGTGACGGCAGCGACTGCTCCATCGGATGAAGAAGCTAAGGCGGCTCGTGCCGCTCGTGCGGCAGAGCGTGCAGCCAGCGCACAGCCAGCAGCGGCGCAAGAACCTTCCCCGAATCAGCCGCGACTGGATCGGATGATCTCAATTATTCGGGAGGCTGCGGGAGAAGATGCTGTCAGTGAAGCGTACATCAATGTAATAGATGGTCATCGCCCCTATTTGGTCGTACCGCCTGTTCACTGGCCTGTCGTTGCTGGTCTGCTCCGGGACCATGAGGAGCTTCATCTGGATTATCTCCGCAGCGTTGCCGGGATCGACTATGAGATGCATATGGAGGTCGGCTATTATCTGATCTCACTCGATACCAAGGATGAAGTTTGTATAAAAGTAAAGACCAATCGTGAGCAACCTTCGATTCCCACGATTTCACCGATATGGCCGACGGCCAATTGGAATGAGCGGGAAATTTACGATCTCTTTGGCATCGATTTTCCGGGCCACCCTGATCTAAGACGAATTCTCATGCCCGATGACTGGATTGGTCATCCGATGCGCAAAGACTATGAACCGCTGGACCCGGAGGTGTAGGCTAAATTGATTCGTACTGAAGAGCTGCTGCTCAATGTTGGTCCTCAGCATCCCAGCACCCATGGGGTGCTTCGCATCATCGTTAAGTTGGATGGTGAAATGATTACCGAGGTTACTCCCGTCATCGGCTATTTGCACCGTGGTACCGAGAAGCTGGTAGAGAACCTAACCTATACCCAAATCATTCCTTATACGGACCGAATGGATTATGTGTCCGCGATGACCAATAATTACGTTCTCGTCAATGCAGTAGAGAAATTGATGGATCTAGAGGTGCCCGAGCGGGCTGAGTTTCTTCGCCTGATTGTGATGGAGCTGCAGCGGATCGCCAGCCACCTTGTCTGGTGGGGAACCTATCTTCTTGATCTCGGCGCATTGAGTCCCTTTCTCTTTGCCTTTCGCGACCGGGAGCAGATTCTCGACATGTTCAATGAGCTGTGCGGCGCCCGACTGACCTACAACTATATGCGGGTAGGCGGAGTTAAATGGGATGCCCCTCCGGGATGGCTTGACAAGGTGCGGAAATTTGTTCCTTACATGAAAAGCAAACTGGATGAATACGAATGGTTGATCAGTGGCAACGAAATTTTCCTAGCGCGCATCAAGGGTGTTGGCAAATACAATGCCGAAACCGCCATTGCTTATGGTTTGAGCGGCGCCAATCTTCGCTGTGCTGGAGTCGATTGGGATCTGCGCAAGGCTCAGCCCTACAGCCTTTACAGCCGTTATCAGTTCAACGTGCCGGTTGGTACAAACGGCGATTGCTATGATCGTTATAAGATCAAGATGGAGGAGATGCGTCAATCCTTACGTATTCTCGGGCAGGCACTCTATGATTTCCCAGAAGAGGATGGACCGATTATGGGCAAGGTGCCCAAGATCCTTCGCGCCCCGGAAGGCGAGGTCTACAGTGCAATCGAGTCGCCACGTGGTGAAATCGGCTGTCACATCGTTTCCCGAGGCAAGGATAAACCATACCGGATGAAATTCCGGCGCCCGTCTTTCATCAATCTGCAGATTCTACCTAAGCTACTCGTTGGTGAATCCATGGGTAACATGGTTACCATTCTGGGGAGTATAGACATTGTCGTTGGGGAGGTCGATTGCTAGTGGGTGAAATATTAAGCCAGGATCTGACGCTTCTCAACATGGCCATCATCTTTATTGCAGTTGCGTTTCTATTGGGAGTCGTGTTGTTCTTCGTAACCTATGCGATTTATTTCGAACGAAAGGTTATTGGATTCATGCAGTACCGGATCGGACCCAACCATGTTGGGCCCTTTGGGCTACTGCAGAGCATAGCGGATATACTCAAGCTTCTGGTCAAGGAGGACATCATTCCTAGAAAGGCAGACCGCGTGTTGTTCATTCTCGCACCCGCACTCGCCTTTGTACCTTCCTTTGCGGTCATTGCCTGCATTCCTTTTACCGATAAGCTATACCTCACGGACATGGATGGCGGAGTTCTCTATTATATTGCGATTTCCGGCATTACCACTGTGGGAATTATCGTTGCGGGCTGGGCATCCAATAACAAATTCACCCTGATGGGCGGAATACGCTCTGCAGCCCAAATGATCAGCTACGAGGTACCCTTGCTCTTATCGATTACCGGAATCATTATGATTAGCGGCAGCATGAACCTTAGAACGATTGTCCATGAGCAGAGCGGCGGCATCCTCCATTGGAATATCGTGCCACAAATCCTCGGGTTTATCGTATTTGCTATTGCGGCTGTAGCTGAGCTGAACCGCACACCCTTTGATCTGCCAGAAGCAGATTCAGAACTGGTTGCGGGCTATTATCTTGAGTATAGCGGCTTTCGCTTCGCCTTCTTCATGCTGACGGAATATGTTTATATGTTTGCCATATCGTCTTTTATCACGGTTCTATTCCTCGGTGGCTGGCATGCACCTTTGCCGATTCTGGAATGGAATATCCCGATAGCACTGCTCGAATGGATTCCCGGCGTGTTCTGGTTTGCATCCAAGCTTGTGTTCTGCGTGTTCTTCCTCTTCTGGATCCGGGCGTCATTGCCTAGAGTGCGCGTGGATCAATTGATGAGCCTCGGCTGGAAGGTGCTTTTACCCCTAGCGCTTCTGAATGTTCTCGTGACGGCCGGTTATATGGAGATTTTCGTGAAGTAGAGGCGGTAGCTATTCCAAAGTGAGGTGAGAATCAATGATAGGCTTGGTTAAAGGAATGGCGGTAACACTGAAGGGATTGGTAAGCCCCAAAGTCACCTATAAATATCCTGATGTTCCTCTGGATATGCCTGACCGGTTTCGCGGCATTCAATATTTCGACCCAGAAAAATGCATTGTCTGCAACGCATGTGTACGAATATGTCCAACCGATTGCATTACGCTCAGTGGAAAGCCGAACCCTGATCCGGGCAAAAAAGGGAAGGTTATTGCCACATACGAGATTAATTTTGAACTATGCATGCTCTGTGATTTGTGTACGGAGGTTTGTCCAACCGAAGCGGTTGTGATGACCAACAATTTTGAACTGACCGCATATAGCCGGGATGAGCTTTACAAGGATATGGATTGGCTCAGTAAGAATGACACAAAGATTCGCTCGGAAAATAATGTTGCAGCTGTAATGAAAGGCGGGCGAAAAGATGCTGAATAACCTCGCCGATAATTTATCAGATCTGGCAAGTTATCCATTTATTTTATTTGCCGTGTTAGCGATCATCGGCGGAATTATCATGATCAATTCTGTCAAAGTTGTGCATATGATGATGGCTGTGGCCTTGACCTTCCTCAGTCTGGCTGGTCTTTATGTGATGCTGAATGCCGAATTTGTCGCCTTGGTGCAGGTGCTGATCTATGCTGGGGCCATCTCCATTCTGATGATGTTCGGTATCATGATGACCAAACACCGGGATGAAGAGCAGAAGAAGCCGCGGTCCGTGCACAGCATTGTTACGGGTATAGGCATTATTTTATTATTTGGCATTCTGTGGTTTGCCATCCAAAAAGCGGTCTTCCCTGATGCGCGGCTTGCGGAGGGTGCAGGCTCGTCTCTTGAGATCGGCAAGCTACTCATGAGCAAGTACGCCATACCTTTTGAGCTGATGTCTGTTCTGCTGACAGTCGCGTTAATCGGTGCGATTGTAGTAGCCAAAAGGGAGGAGGAATAAAATCATGAGTGATATTATAACTCCCTACCTAACACTAGGTGCCATTCTATTCTGCATAGGTTTATATGGAGCACTAACCAAGAAGAATGCGGTAATTGTTCTGCTCTCCATTGAACTCATGCTAAATGGGGTAAACCTTAATTTGTTAGCTTTTTCTAAAATGGGGGTAAACCCCTCTGCAACTGGGCAAATGTTCTCGTTGTTTTCCATTGCTGTTGCAGCAGCGGAAGCGGCGATCGGGATTGCCCTGCTGATTGCTTTGTTCAGAGGAAGAACGACCGTCGATGTAACAGAGATGGATGAGATGAAAGAAAGATAGATAGGAGGCCATTATGCTATCTGACTTATCGCAATACGCGTGGGTTGTACCGCTGTTTCCTTTAGTCGCTTTCCTGATGCTTACAAGTATTGGGCGTCAAGCCAAAAGACTTGGTGTTTATATTAGTCTCACAGCCAGCACAGCCTCCTTCTTGTTAGCTGTCGTGATCTTTATAAGCAGGGTTGGTAAAGATGCAACTGATTACACTTGGGATCGTTTCAAGTGGCTTGATTTCGGTGAATTCACGTTACGCATGGGCTTCGAGATGAATAATCTCAATGCACTGATGCTCCTGATCGTATCGACGATAACTCTGCTTGTGCTTATTTATTCCTGTGGCTACATGCGGGATGATGAGCGCACGAACGTCTATCATGGTTATATCTCCCTCTTCAGCTTTTCTATGCTGGAATTAGTGCTTTCCATTAACTTGATTCAATTGTACATATTTTGGGAGCTCGTGGGAGCCTGCTCGTTCCTGTTAATTGGATTCTGGTATTTCAAGCCGGAGGCTAAAGCTGCAGCCCGTAAGGCATTTATCGTCACCCGGATTGGAGATATCGGGCTATTCGTAGCCATTCTTCTCCTTTATCGGAATATGCCGGACCATCAACTTACCTTCAACGCGATCCGTAACGAATTTACCAATGGGTCGGCCATGAGTGCTGGACTTATCGCCCTCATTGCCATTCTCATCTTTGTTGGAGCAATGGGCAAATCAGGTCAATTTCCACTGCATACTTGGCTTCCCGATGCCATGGAAGGTCCAACGCCAATCAGCGCCTTGATTCATGCAGCTACGATGGTTGCCGCTGGTGTATATCTTGTTGCTCGAACCTATCCAATATTTATGGTGTCGCATACGGCACTCATTGTCGTTGCAAGTGTCGGTGCATTTACCGCCATCTTTGCTGCCATTATTGGTACGACGCAGAATGATATCAAACGAGTGCTGGCCTACTCCACCATCAGTCAGCTCGGTTATATGATGATGGCCTTAGGACTTGGGACTTGGGCTGCTTATTCCGCAGGGGTGTTTCACTTGTTTACCCATGCGTTCTTCAAAGCGTTGCTATTCCTAGCAGCAGGCAGCGTCATCCATGCGGTCCACACGCAGAATATTCACGAAATGGGCGGCGTCGGACGCGGAATGAAGATTACAGCCTGGACCTTTGGCATTGGGGCACTCTCGCTTTCAGGGATCTTCCCGTTCTCTGGCTTCTGGTCCAAGGATGCGATTCTAACGGAGGCATACCACGAAAACCTGCCACTGTTCTGGGTAGGTCTGCTTGCGGCGTTCTTCACTGCATTTTACATGGCACGAGTATTCTTCTTGGTATTTACGGGCGAGTCGCGCAACAAATCGGCAGATCATGTGCCTCATGAATCACCTCGAAGCATGACGTTACCCCTTATTGTGCTTGCGGTGCCCGCAGCAATCGTCGGCTTTATTCTGATTCCTGGAGTCAATCCGTGGTTTGGTGATTGGATTACAGGTCAGACCCTAGAGCTTTCAGCAGAGTGGCCCGTTATCCTGCTTTCAACACTGGTAGGGTTGCTTGGAATCGGCCTTGGCTACGTTGTTTATGTGAAGAATAGCATCTCCCGTGAGATTATTATCTCCGGAGCACCATGGCTTTACACCTTGGTGGAGCGTAAATTCTTCGTAGACGAAGCGTACCAGAAGGCGATTGTCGGACCATTAAAAGGCCTGGGTTACCTGCTTGAGCTGTTCGATCACTACGTTGTCGATGGTATGGTCAGGCTGGTTGCCTGGATTTCTGTACAGCTATCGCGACTTGTGGAACGTTTACAGAATGGACAGGTACAAACCTACGGTTTAGTAACACTGCTTGGCTTGGTGCTTTTAGTGCTGGCAGTGGCAGGAAGGAGGTTCCTCCATGTTGGCTGATCTCCCTATTCTCAGTATGATCACATTTTCACCGCTGCTGGGTGTCTTAATTCTACTTTTTATCCCGAAAGAAAATGGTCGGATCCTCAGAACGATTGGGATTGCAGCAACGTTTATACCTCTGATTCTGGTCACTTGGCTTTTTACCAGGTTCAATCAGAGCACGGGAGGCTTTCAATTCGCTGAACAGCTGCGTTGGATTCGCATTCCCTTGAACAAGGAATCGATCCAGGGCGCAACGTCCTTCATGCTTCGCTTCGATTACCATTTAGCTATTGACGGGTTGTCCCTACCACTGGTGTTCTTGACGGCACTGGTAACAGCAATGGCTGCTATGGCATCCGTCTATATCAAGAAGCGCTGGAAGCTGTTTTATATTCTATTCCTCCTGCTGGAGACGGGGATGTTTGGGGTCTTTATGGCTCGGGATTTGGTGCTATTCTTCTTATTCTTCGAGGCTACACTCATTCCAGTGTTTTTCCTTATTGGGATATGGGGGTATATGAAACGGGAGCAAGCGGCTGTTCGTTTCCTCATCTATAACGGGATTGGCTCAGCACTGATGTTGATTTCATTCCTGATCCTAATCGCTACTGCTGGATTTACCGGAGATGAAACGGGGACAATCTTTCAGTATAGTGGGGATATCCAAGGCATCATGCACAATCTGTTTGATAACCCCCAAGCCTACTCCAGTATGGCAAATTCACCTTTTTTCCTCTCAGAGGGGATGAAAACTGGGTTGTTTTTTATGCTGCTAGTGGCTTTCGGCATCAAGCTACCACTATTTCCGTTCCACACCTGGATGCTCAAGGTACACCGAGAGGCTCCTCCTTCTGTGGTCATGATCCACTCAGGCATTCTGCTCAAGATGGGAGCTTATGGGCTGATTCGTTTTGTCTTCCTAATGCTGCCTGAACAAGCGAAGCACTGGTCCTCCCTTATCGCTATTCTCGGGTTGATTAATCTAGTTTATGGCGCGATATTAGCCTTTAAGCAAAAGGACTTCAAGCTGGTTCTGGCCTACTCCAGTATCAGTCAGATGGGTATTGTGCTCTTAGGTCTAGCTGCCTTTAACGAGACCGGAATAACGGGTGCAATATTCCAATCCGTATCCCACGGACTCATTTCTGCACTCCTGTTTCTGTTAGTTGGCAGCATTTATGAACGAACGGAAACGACAGAGCTGGATCGCCTCGGTGGACTTGCTTCCTCGATTCCTTTTATCAGCGGAATTCTGCTTGTGGCCGGTTTCGCTTCGCTGGGGCTTCCCGGATTGTCCGGCTTTGTCGGAGAGCTGCTTGCCTTCCTGGGACTGTTCGAATCCATGAAGATTCTCGCTGTAATCGGTACGCTTGGTATCCTGCTTGCTGCGGTTTATATGCTTCGAGCGGTGCTGAAGATTACCTTCGGTCCTGCTGATGCCAATAGACCGGTATACCGCGACGCTCGCTTAGCTGAAGCAGCCCCGATGATCGTGCTTGTTGCGTTCATTCTCCTGCTCGGTCTTTATCCTGGCATTCTCAGCCATACCTTGGATAAAACCGTCGAGGGCTTCAGTCAGCACATTCAGACAATCGTAACAAAGGCAGGTGAATAATCCGTGGTACAACAAGAATGGATGGGACTGGCACTTGGTGATCTAAGGCAGCTAGCCCCTGAGCTTTCACTGGTCATCGCCTTTGTCTTGCTAATCATGCTCGAACTATTCCTCCCGCGGAAAGTAAGCCGCGATCTTATTGGTTGGCTTGCACTGGCAGCTACAGCAATTGCCACTGTCTTTGTCCTCTATCAGATCAATCCGCCAGCACCGGTTTATGTGCTTGGACAGAGCTACCGCGTCGATGATTTCTCCAGTGTACTCAAGCTGATATTTCTTATCGGAACCAGTTTGGTGATTTTAATGAATCTGGGTCACGGGCACTCACTTGATGATGATGCTGAGAATAAAGGGGAGTTTTACTACTTACTCCTGCCTGCCGTGCTCGGAGCAATGATCATGGTCGCTTCCGCAGACTTGATCACGTTATATGTTGGCTTGGAATTGTTAAGCATCACCAGTTACATCTTAGTTGGCATTCGCCGGAGGAATCACAAAGCGAATGAAGCTGCTTTTAAATATTTGGTGCAGGGCGGAATCTCCTCTGCTTTGATCCTATACGGCATGTCCTTTCTGTATGGGATTTCAGGTACTACGGTGCTGAATGAAATCAACGTTTCCGTTCAAGGCGCCGACACTTCTCTGCAGCCGATGATCTACGTTGCCTTTTTCCTGCTACTGGCGGGGTTCGGCTTCAAGATCGCGGCAGCACCCTTTCACACCTGGGTGGCTGACACCTATGAGGGAGCTTCGACACCTATTGCTGCGTTTCTTGCTGTGGTATCAAAAGGAGCGGGATTGGGAATCGCTTTCCGTGTATTCTACGGCGTGTTCTATCCGCTTTATTCAGAGACCGGCAACAGCCAACTTCAAGGGGATGTATTTCTGACCCTCTCCATTTTGGCGGCAACGGCAATGGTCGTCGGTAACCTGCTTGCATTGCGGCAGAAGAACATGAAGCGATTGCTGGCCTACTCAGGTGTTGCTAACGCGGGTTATCTGCTTGTTCCGTTAGCGACCCAGTTCACTTCTGTGCATACATCAAATTTCTCTGAACTGGTTTATTATCTGGTTGCCTACCTGTTCATGACAATTGGTGCATTTGCTGTTGTCATGATGCTGGAGAAGAAGATAGGCGCAGGGCTGATCGGTGGGTTCTCCGGTCTTTATCACCGGGCTCCATGGACAGCGATGGCGATGACGCTGCTTATCCTTTCACTTGCAGGTTTTCCGGTGACAGCCGGATTCTTCGGAAAGCTATTCATCTTACTAGGTGCGGTACAGGTCAAGCTTTATTGGTTGGCGATTATTATGGTGATAACCTCAATTCTTTCCTATTACTATTATTTCCGCATCGTCCGTCAGATGTTTATGCACAGTAGTGAAGAGGAAGAAGGTGACACGAGGAGAGCGCCTTGGACCCTCGTATTAACCGTCTGGGTGTGTGCGCTCACGGGAGTGGGGCTTGGCTTCTATCCTCAGGTTATTATCGAATGGCTGCAATCGTTCTTTTCGCTAGGAATGGATTTGTTCTAAGAATAATGGTACACTTAACGAATATGGGTTCGCGCGCTATGTGTATGTTCCGTCTTACAAGTTTTTTTCTTTAGTATAGACGGTTGGAGACATACAGAAGATTACGCATTCCGGGCAGCTCTGCTGCCCTTTTT
>JAIMBU010000225.1 GCA_023511325.1 Gorillibacterium sp. | reverse complement strand
ACAGAAGGGTAAAAAAGTCATTCTACCATACGGAACGCTGGTCAATGTCAATCGCATTTTGATCCATTAAATTGAGATCCACCGGTGGAAGCATCTGCAGCACATGCTCCGGAACAATCGCATCAAAGAGCAGACCAATGTAGTGAAAATTGTAATAGATCACCTTCTCTAGCCCATAATGGGCGATCCGTTCAGTGAGCCCCTTCCAGTCAATTTCCTCAGCGAATTTACGAATGTACATGTAAAGATCGGCGAACTTATATAGCTTCAGATCCTTGAGGTTGGTGATCCAGACCATGAGGGTTGCTTCCTTATATAGGTGGCAGCAGAGCTGAATAATGTTGTCAGCATGATCCAGACGATAGCCACGGGCTCCATACAAATCAATAGGAACGGCTCGGCTGATCAGGTCAGGTGTCGGAACCTTGTAAGGACAATTTCCCCTCCATAGAATATCGTGATTTACATCCACCTCTACGACAGGAGCAAAGGGATTATCACATAATTGTATGAATTCTTGGATTTCGTGAGTCGTCATCTGGTGGACCATCTTGGCCTTGCGTGAGGCTACCTTAATCTCATGTTGCTCAGCGTCATATTCTCCCTGGACATAACCCAAGCTTTCCAATGCTTCGGTGACTGCATTCACATCCGCCAGCTGCATGAGGAAATCCAGATCATTGAACGATCTTGTTTCGATCGAGGGATAAACGGTATTTACCAGCAGATTGCCCTTCAGCACCGTTAACACCAAGTTCCTCTCGGCAAAAACACGGAGGATTTCAGTCAGCTTGCTCGCATATAAGCCATTACGCTCCCGATAAGCCGCCCACTGGAGGTTGAGGATGCGCTTCAGCTCTCCTTCTAGTTGTTCAAACAGTCCAAATTTCTTCAGGTTGTAGGTCAGCATGTTAAGCGTTCGGTGAGTGATCATCTGATAGACAATCTCCGACCACTCCAGACGCTCAGCCAGAAGCAGCTCAAGCTTCTCCTGCTGTCCTTCATCTACCTCAACCGAAGCCATCAGGATTAATTGTCTTTCCGGGGTTAGCTCTTGCCGATTCATGAGAATGCCTCCTCTTTATTCAGTAAAATGCTATATAGGCTCTCGACTTCATGTTTGTTGATTTTACCGATTACATTACGTGGAATGAAATCGACAATATGAATTTCCTTAGGTATCTTGCGATCCTCAAGCTCGGCAATACACCATCTGTACAGGTCCTTGCCGTCAGCTACGATACCCGGCTTGAGACAGACAAAAGCAACAATGCGTTGTCCCAGCTTCTTGTCATCCACTCCTAATACCACCGTCTCGCTCACAGCAGGATGCCGCAGCAACACCTCTTCAATGTCAGCAGGATAAGCCCTGCTTCCGCCCTGCATGATCATATCGTCACAGCGGCTCACCACGTAATACCTTCCCGCTTCATCCTGATAGCCCATGTCCTTCACCCGCAGTCCGTGGGGAGTCAGCACTTCTCGCGTCGTCTCCTCTTGCTTGTAGTACCCATCCATCACATAATCGCTCGTGATGTAAAGTTCTCCTGTTTCACCGACTGCGGCTTCTGTTCCATCCTCCCGCAGAATGACGATCGAGCAACCACGAACCGGCTTGCCAATGACACAGGATAATGTGGTTACGTCATCATGCTCACCGAGCGTAACGCGGGCCACTGCCTCCGACGCACCGTATGCGTTATAGACCTTAGCATGGGGCACATACCGTGCAGCCTCTTGATAAATAAGCAGGGGATTGATCATGCCCCCGATCAGGATTCGCTTCACGGAGCTCAGATCATAGTCATTCAGATGAGGATATTCGAGCAATTGCAGCAGCATGGTGCGGACGATGTAGAACTGGTTGGCCTGATAGTCCTGAATAGCCTTGAGGAAAATAGCCGGATGAAAAACATTGTTCAGCAAAATAATCGCTCCGCCCCGGCTCATCGCCATAAACACATCCCCTGCGATGGGGCTCGCTTGAGCAAGTGAACGAGGCAGAATGGTCCGATCTCCTTCGGCAAAGTTCAACCGTTCGGCAATGGCAAGCGCATTCCCCACCACTGCCTGATTCGAAAGGACGATCCCTTTCGGCCTCGAGGTGGAGCCGGAAGTAAAGCAGAGTCCAAAAGTTTCGCGGCTTATTCCCGGCAGTGGTCGGCGTTCCTTGTTTGGCCATTCATGGATAAGGAACGTTTCATCCGGTTGAAGCTCAAGTACAATACGAATGTTAAGTGCGCCTACACGCTCACGAATGGCCGCCCATCCTTTGGCATCGGTTACCAGTAGCTCTACATCGGAATAATCAAGCAACTCAAGCAGGGCTTCTCCTTTGAACTGATAAGATAACGAGACAAAGGTTTTGTCACAACGATTCAGGGCAAGCATGCCAGTAATGAATGTCGGACAGTTGGGAAGAAACATACCTCCCATGGTGAAGTCCCACTGTTCAATCAGCTCCGAGAACGCCAGCACCTTAGTGTGCATCTGCTGGTAGCTGTAGATGCAGTCGTTGTAGATCAACAATGGCGAATCGCCATACTTGCCGCAGCTTTCCAGAAAAAGCTGCCAGGGTGAATTCGGGTGACTCATTACGTATCCCTCCCACTATTGAGTAATGTTCTCACCTGTTTTCTCGCTCCTAACTGAGAACAATTACTTAAATAAAAATATCTGCCTCTCGCTGCAACAGACCATCTCGCACTACATGCACCAGGCCTCCAGCCAAGCAACTACCTGTTCCTCTGCACGTTGTGCCATACGTAGCTGTCCAGCCAGTTCATCAAGATTGACCAGCTTACCGGTGATGCCAAGCTTGAGCGACAGGTTGGCAGCGATATCCCAGCGGAGCGCAGCTTCATCCAGTCCGTTCTGCACATGACGAAGTGTGTCCCAACCAAATGCCGCATCTGCCGCTGATAGAAAGGCTTTGAAACGCTTGCGTTGGCGGGCTACAGTTTTCAGCGCCATATTATAATAGAAGCGAAAGCGATATTTCTCCGTATCATCAAAAACGACTGATCGCTTGCTCAGCAAGCGATCGATGTAGGCATCAAGCGCGGTAAACCCGCAAACACGCCCATGGACCTGCTCCTGTCCTCTCATTCTCAGACAGCTTCCGCGTACAAGTGCTTTTGCTCGCTCCTCAGAGAAGTGAAACTCCGGATGAACATGGAGCTCCATCCACAAGTTTCGAATCGGTCGCAAGATCGTACCCGTCAGTGGATTTGTATTCTCGCATTCGGCGATCCGGCCTGCTGCCACTTCTTCCATGGACAATGCCCCATCAAAATCGCTGCTGGACATCGCATATTTGTCGAAGAGTACGTATTCCTGCAACCTTTCATCATAGCCAGTGACGACGATCGCATGTAAGCCGTGCTGCTGCTTGTACGCCCGGTGGTAATGAATCTCGTACAGATCGACGACAACAATGATCGGCTCACTTTGATTTAGAAGCTCTTTCACGCGGGCATCGGCTACACCAGGATCATCATGGTAATACATGTGAATTTGGAAATGCTCGTGGTCCGACTGATGAATATCTTTCCGATCACATTTGCCATAGAGAGAAGTAGCAGGCAAATAGGCAAAGGGCATGGACGAATTCAGCTCTTCTTCGGTGAATTCAACGGTTGCTGACACCCGGTTGAGAAAATTGACGCCAATATACTCCAGCTCCGAGTCGTACATAAAACATAGGTAATCCGCGAGTCCAATAGCGGGATCAAGCCCTTTGTGCGCCAGTAATGATCCGTAAGCGTTGGCGAAGCAGTCGTTGACATAGGGCTCATAATACCTTGGAACGTCTAATGCTTGCTGCCAATCAACTGGTGCATCCTGCTCGCCCTCCATTTAGGCTGCCTCCAGCTTTTGGCTAACATAATTGGCGATGGTTCCAGCGGTGGAGAAAAACTCTCCCGTTAAGGAGCTGCTGTCGAATACAATGTCAAAGGCCTCCTCAATCTCAACCAGCAATTCGACCAAAATCAGCGAGTCCACCCCATAGGTATTTCTGAGATCATCCGACAGTTTAATCCCATCGCCTGGCATGGGGGCTAATCTGCTAATCATTTCACATATCTGGAGCTCTACTTGTTCCTTGTTCATGGTCATGTCCACCTTCCGCAACCCGCTCTTACGGGTGATTATTTATAGCGCTGATTGATAACCTTGATCCGTTCTTCCGTTTTTGGCGAAATGGTGCCCTTTGAAGCGATATAGTTGCCGAGAACATCGCGCAGCAACGCGCCTTTACTTAGTCTTTTGGCATCCTTAAACTCGTCAAATTCATCTCCGCCAGTAACTAGATAATCGTTAGTTGCTACCTTGTACAGCTTGTCCTTCTCTAGCGGCTGGCCGTTCATCGTCACGCTTACCAGCCGCTTTCCTGCGGGCTTGGAGCCGTCAAAGGCATAAGAGATGCCGGAAACCTGGAGAAACCCTCCGTTACTGGAGCCATACGGCCAAGCCCGCAATCCACGCTCGATGGCTGCATACACCTTCTCCCCCTTTACCTCCACGGTCATCAGCGAATTGACAAAGGGCAACGGCTTGCCGACATCATAAAGACTGATGTTGCCCTTGGCGATGCTTTCGCGGATACCGCCGCCATTGAGCAGAGCAAGGTCGGCTTTTCCTTCTTCGCGCATGGCATCCGTCACTAGATCAGCCAAATTTGTTTCCTGTGTCCGCACATGGGTGCGCATGCCATCGAGATCCACTTCAGACGTACCAACAATCTTCTTGCCCAGCTCCAAGGCGATCGCATGGTATTTATCTGCTATGGCTTCTACTGCTTGGTCCGCTTTAGAACGATCCTTTGTCTGATGAATGCTCCATTTCACCTTGCTCATTTTGCCATTTTTAAAATACATCTCAGCCAATCCAACATGCGTACTGTAGGAACCGGCCTCCACCAGATAGGTGTGCTCAATCTTCTCGGCTTTTTTGTACAGCCAGTGATGATGACCGCACAGCACCAGATCAATGCCGGGTACTTGCTGCACCAGTTCTTTGTCTCGGTCGTCCCCTAGATGGGAGATGAATATGATTGCGTTCACGTCTTTGCCCTGAAGCTCCTCCACAATCTTCCGAGCAACCGGGACGGGGTCAATAAAAGCAACATTCGTCTCGCCAAATACATTCATATTTGACATGGATTCCGGTACCGTCAAGCCGAAGATGCCAATCTTAATCCCGTCCATTTCTTTGATAATATAAGAGGGGAAAGCCGCCTCACCCTTATAGAGCGTATTGCCCGAAAGAATCGGATAATTAAGCTCTGACTGGATTTCCCTAAGCCTTGTGAAGCCAAAATCGAAATCATGATTGCCCGCTACCATGGCATCGTAGCCCATCTTGTTGGCGACCTCGACGATTCCTTTGGCCTCTTCCACGTTCGCTTCATTGGTTCCATGAAACATGTCACCACTATCCAACAACAGAGAATTCTTGTTACTCGCCCGAATTTCGTCAGCCAGCCCTTTCATCAGCGGCATCCCCATCTCGACATTGACTTCATCCAGTGAATAATAACCGCCGTTGACTTCGTTGTAGACGATGTTTCCATGAATGTCCGCCGTACTAATCACTGCAAGCTTGTTGTCGTATAAACCGGCTGCTAGCCTCCAATCATCGAGCGGAGCAAAACGGATGGTTAAGTAAGTGATGCCGCCCAGAAGTAAAATGGCAAGCACTACTACGTTGGTGTAAGAACGTTTGGTTATTCGTTCCTTCATAAGTCGACCTCATTTCATCAAGTGGTGCTTGTAAGCCCCTCTTG
>JAIMBU010000224.1 GCA_023511325.1 Gorillibacterium sp. | reverse complement strand
GCACCGATGGCGTCTAAAGTTCCGCCGACGATGGTAACTGCACCGATGGCGTCTAAAGTTCCGCCGACGATGGTAACAGCCTCGACAGCGCTGAGAGTCCCGCCGACGATGGTAACAGCTTCGACGGCGCTGAGAGTCCCGCCGACGATGGTAACAGCTTCGACGGCGCTGAGAGTTCCGCCTACGATAGTGACTGCACCGATGGCGTCTAAGGTTCCGCCGACAATGGTGACAGCTTCAACAGCGCTGAGAGTCCCGCCGACAATAGTGACAGCTTCAACAGCGCTGAGCGTTCCGCCGACAATAGTGACAGCTTCAACAGCACTGAGAGTTCCGCCAACAATAGTGGCAGCTTCAATAGCATTAATCGTTCCGCCTGTGAGGGTGGCGCCCATGACAGCGGTTAATGTATTGATTTGACCAACGTTAATTCGACCGGTGCTGTCAGTGTTTATAGCTAGGTTGTCTGTTCCGTCTGTCCCAAAAATTAAAGTCTGAAGCTGGTTAGGATTTAGATTATACACGAAAAAATTAGGCAATTTTTACACCCCCTTTCTTTTGCATTTTACGCATATTGATTCCTACATGATTGGATATAACAAGAAATAGGTTTTCAATCAAAAACTTTCTTGACCACATTGGTCAAACGGACTATAATCACATTGACCGAATTGGTCAATGAAAGGATGACTGCGAGAGATGTACTCCAAATTTTTAAATATAAGCACAGAAAAGCAGGAGCGTGTCCTCAATGCGGCGATGAAGGAATTTGCCCAGAAGGGTTACGATCTTGCCTCCACCAATGAAATGATTAAGGATGCCGAGATTTCCAAGGGGTTGCTTTTTCACTATTTTAAAAATAAAAAACAGTTGTTTCTCTACCTGTATGATTATTGCGCTGACCTTACTCTAAAGGAGACCTATGAAAAGTTAGATCTAAGCGTAACGGATATCTTCTCCAGAATCGAACAAATGGCTAAGTTTAAGATGCAAATTTTAGGCAAGCATCCAGATATGTTCTGCTTTTTCGAGACGGCTTATATGGAAACGTCAGGTGAGGTCAAAAAAGAACTGGATCAGAGAAATAAAGAATTGATTGACGACAGCACTATAAAGATATTTGAAGGAATTAATACCTCTAAGTTTAAAGAGGGCATCGATATCGAAAAAGCGATCAACTTGATCATCTGGACATTAGAGGGTTTTGGCAAGAGTGAGCTTGCGAAAGCGAAAGCATTGTCCGCAGAGCCTATTGATTATGAGGCCATGTTTGCGAAGTCAGATGTGTATATAAATTTGCTAAAGCAGTGTATTTACAAATAAAAGCTGCCCAAAACAAATGTTTTTATCATTCATGTGGAGGTTGGAACAATGGGTGTGAACGTGATTGAACTAAACGCTTTGACTAAAAGCTATGGCAGGGCAAGAGGGATTAAGGATGTTAGCTTTCAAGTAGAGGAAGGAGAGATTTTTGGATTTATTGGTCCCAATGGTGCGGGAAAGTCAACGACCATCCGTACAATGCTGTCGCTCATCTATCCGACTAGTGGAAGTGCCACGATCTTTGGTAAGGACTGCATCAAGTATGCACCAGAAATCAAGAAGGAAATCGGCTATTTGCCCTCCGAGGTTTTTTATTACGACAACATGAAGGTCATCGACCTGCTTAAATACTCGGCTAGCTTTTACAAAAAGGATTGCTCAAAAAGGATTAAAGAGTTATCCGAGATCATGGATCTTGACCTCAGTAAACGGATCGATGATTTATCCTTTGGTAACAAAAAGAAGGTTGGGATTGTTCAGGGGCTACTGCATGAGCCGAAGCTTGTCATTCTGGACGAACCAACGAGTGGGCTTGATCCGCTGATGCAGCAGACGTTTTTCGAATTGCTGAAGGAGGAGAACAAGAAGGGAGCGACGATTCTCTTTTCCTCCCATATTCTCAGTGAGATTCAGAAGATGTGCGATCGGGTGGCAATCATTAAGGAAGGCAAGTTGATCAAGCTGGAGAAGATCAGCACCCTCAAGGAAAATACCTACAAACGATTTAAGTTGGAGCCAGCAGCGGCTATTCCCGCTGATTATTTTGCCATGGAAGGGGTAAGCAAGGTGGAGGTGACAGCTCATGGGGTGAATTTTCTATTTCGCGGCAATATCAATGCCATCACCCGGAAAATCTCTGCTCTTGATCTCACCAATCTTTGGATTGAGGAGCCGGACCTTGAGGAGATCTTCATGCATTATTACGAAAAGGTGGATGAACTCGTATGAATATCTACATGCATGAGTGGAGATCGATCCGTAAATCGACCTTGATCTGGAGTTGTTCCTTGATCGCAGTGATGCTGCTTTTCCTGTCGATGTTCTCGGGAATTTCCGCGGATGCCGAACAATTTCGAACCCTATTGAACGGTTATCCGGAATCGGTACGCAAAGCCTTGGGGATTTCGATCGACAGCATATCCACATTGCTCGGCTTCTACTCCTTTGTGTATACCTATATTCTGCTGTGTGCGGCAATTCAGGCGATGAATGTCGGTCTTGCCATCCTCTCCAAGGAAGCGCGTGAGAAAACAGCAGATTTCCTGTTGACCAAGCCGGTAACTCGTTCACGGATTCTGACATCCAAGCTGCTCGCAGCGATTACCTCCCTGGTTGTAACAAACATCATATATCTGCTTGCGGCGAGCATAATGGTCCAGAATGTAAAAGAGTCGACCTTCCACTGGGGACCGTTCCTGTTGATCTCCGCTTCAACTTTTTTTGTCCAGCTCATGTTTCTGTCACTGGGGATCATCATGTCGGTGCTTATTCCAAAGATTCGCTCTGTCCTATCTGTGTCACTTGGAACCGTATTTGGCTTTTTCGTAATCGGCATGCTGGGTTCGGTGCTAGGTGACGAAGCGGTTCGTTATATCACGCCGTTTAAGTATTTTGTACCCACTTATATGATTCAGCATTCTGCCTATGAGCTTTCATTTATCGTCGTGGCTGCCATCTTTGTCATCGTTGCCTGTACGGCAAGCTATTTCATTTATGCGAAAAAGGATATTCACGCGGTATAGGCATCCTGTTATAAAAGCCTGTTGAAAAACCTTTAGGTCATACACATCGGCCACTTGATCTCACTTCTTTTTGAACAAGTTCGATAAATGAACATAATATTAGGCAAATTACTTTAATATGAAGAGGGTTGGCTATGAATCTATTTTGGAGAGAGTGCCGGGCTCAGCGTAAGTCATTGATCATTTGGTCTATCGGTATGCTTTTCATGGTGGCTAGCGGGATGGGCAAATATGCCGCCTTGGGTAGCTCAGGGCAATCGATGAAGGAGCTTTTTGCGGAGTTACCAAAATCGTTGCGAGCCCTATTGGGCATAGGCTCCTTCGATCTATCCTCTGCCATGGGTTATTATGGGGTGCTTTTCTTTTACCTAGCGCTGATGGCTGCTATTCATGCCTCGATGCTGGGAGCAAATGTGATCGCCAAAGAGGAGCGGGATCACACCTCTGAATTCTTGCTGACAAAGCCGATTTCAAGAACTCGCATCATTAGCTTCAAGCTGTTATCTGCTGCTTCCGGTGTGCTTATCTTGAACCTCATTACCTTGCTGATTTCCATTGCGGAGGTAAGCCATTATAGCAAAGGCGAGGCGGTTACCGGAGATATCGTGGTGCTGTATCTCGGATTATTCGCAATGCAGCTGATCTTTTTACTTATGGGAGCAGCCATTGCTGCTGTAAGCCGTCGGTCAAAGCTTGCAGCAGGAGCCGCGGCTTCTGTACTGCTTATCACCTTCTTCCTGTCCATTCTGATGGACCTGAGTGACAAGCTTGCATTTTTGGAATACCTTACCCCCTTTAAGTACTTTTCGGCTGATAAGGTACTGGTTGGAGGTGGCTTTGAGTCGATCTTTATCGTGTTATCAGTTCTCATTATCGCGGTTTTACTCAAGGTAACCTATGGCTTCTATCAGAAGCGTGATATGCATGGGTGAATAAGGTGATAATCAGTCATATCAAAGAACAAGCGGCAAGTAAGGATATTATCCTTGCTTGCCGCTTGTTTAAAAATCCAAGTTTTCGTGACAATTTGGCGTGAAGCGAACTTCATTTCATAAGGAGATCCGTTTACAGATGAAGCACACATAGTGCTTTCGGGAAACTTGTGAGTGTCTGCGCCCCTGATTCGGTTACAAGCACATCATCCTCAATGCGCACACCGCCAAGACCCGGGACATAGACACCAGGCTCAACTGTAAATACATTCCCGGTCTCGATAATGTCCTCGTTCAGACCGTGGAGGGAAGGGTATTCATGGGTGTCCATGCCGAGTCCGTGACCAACGCGGTGTGTGAAATAAGCTCCGAAACCTGCTGCCTCGATTACTTCTCGTGCTGCTCGGTCGACGGAGCCGAATGTGGCTCCCGGCTTGGATGCTGCGATACCAGCTTCATTAGCAGCCAGCACGGCATTATAGATGGCGACCAGCTTGCTGTCCGGTTCTTCCACAGCAAAGGTACGTGTAATATCGGAGGCATAACCCGCGGCATACACGCCAAGATCGAACATAAGGAAGTCACCCGGCTGGATGACGCGTTTGCCCGGTACGCCGTGAGGCAGAGCTGTGTTCGGACCGGAGAGCACCATCGTGTCGAAGGAAGGACCGGATGCGCCAAGCTTTTTCATCAGATACTCCAGCTCAGCGACCAATTCAAGCTCACTGACTCCTGCTTTTACATGCTCCAGACCACGGCGAAGAACTTCCTCTACCAGTTCGGCGGCATGCTTCATGCGGCGTATTTCCTCGGGCGTCTTCTTGGCACGCATCTTGCGTAGCAGAGGACCGATGTCGCTGAAGCTCCCCACCGATACGGCATGAGACAATTGCTCATACCTTGCTACGGAGAAATGCTCCTTCTCTATGCCTAGCGTACCAAGCTTTGTGCTGCTAAGATGTTCTTTTAACAGGTTGTATGGATTATCTGTATCACGATGTGTAAGGATAGTCGGGACGGAAGAGGCCGCCTGGGCCGCTTCTGCATCTAGTGCCGGAACGATCAATACGGGCTCTTCTCCGCGTACAAGCAGCAGACCCAAAAAACGTTCATGCGGATTACTGGCGAACCCGGTTAAATAATAGACGTGCTTGGGATCCGTTACGAGTAAGGCATCAAGACCTTCGCCTGCCATCCCTTGCTCCAGATTTTTAAGTGGATGCTTCATTTTTGTATTCCCCTTTCCCTTCTCAGTAAAGCTACAATATTTCCATTATAGATCATAATGTTGAGGGGTGCATGGGGCCTGCAAGGATGATGAATTTGCAACGATTATCGGCAAGAGATCGAATTCGGAGGCACTTAATGATTCACATAAGCCTCACTGAGTGTTACCTGCTCTGACTGGATTACTTCCACAATTGGTGTATTCTCATGGGCCTGCCTTGTGGTGATACCGGCTGCTTCGATACGGCTGGCATGTTCTAGCCGCAAAGCAGGTCCTTGTCGTGTATTGACCCGAACATTTAGGAACTCCATGTCCTCAACATGACGACACCAAATCCCGTCGCCAGCCATATTGATTTGTTCCGCGACCATGTCTGGCTCTGCCCCGGGCTCCTCCAGATCTGTCGTCATCTGGATGGAGACGTCGCTTAATCGCACATCGCGAATTGGCATTTCCGGCAAGCCATAGAAGAAGCCAGCAGCCGAGCGACAGCCTGTTGCCGTAATGCCGCTGATATGAATACCCTCTACAATTGGCGTGGATTCCGTTATGGGAACGGCATCCGAGC
>JAIMBU010000223.1 GCA_023511325.1 Gorillibacterium sp. | reverse complement strand
GTGGAGAAACGAAGTGTTCGCCTTTGTTTTCGGGGGGCCACCATTAAATTCCCTCTAAAATAAGGCCCCCGAAAACAACAGCGATCGGAATCCTACTCCAGACCGTATAGTCCGAGCTTTTTCACCGGCTTATTCACTAAGCTTTTTCACCATGCTATTTCACCAGCTTGATCACTAAGCTTATTCACCATGCTTATTCACATGCCTTCACTAAGCTCTCTCGCCAAGCTTTTACTTGAGAAGCGAGCGAATATAAGCAGCCTGCTCCACAAGTGAAGCCTCATCTGGATGTGGGCTGCTGAAATCCTCAAAGCTCAGCCAGCCGTCGTAACCAATATGCTGCACATCAGCCATTAACTGACCCAAATCAACGACTCCAGTTTTCAAAGGCGCCCAATCCGATTTCCAAGGTGAGCCACCAGGTGATTTTATATTTTCTTGCGAACAAGCCCAAGCCGCATTCTTCACATGAACATGAGCCAGGTATTCACCCAGAATTTCGAGTCCCATCCGGTAGTTCTCATAGCCTTCGTGTACCATATTGCCGGCATCGTGAATGACTCCGATATGAGCCGGATCAAAGCCCTCGACCAAGCGGCGGGCTGAGGAAGCGCTGGAAGCAATATTGCCATGATGGATCTCGATGTTCCCCTTCACGCCATATTGCTGACTTAGCTCCTGTACCCCATGCAGATAGTGTCGGCCTTGTTCAAGGAGTTCACGGTATGAGATCGAGCGATCATAGCCAGAAACACCAACACGGATGGAAGGAGCACCAAGTACCTTGGCAATTTTCATTCCTTGCTCGGTTAATTTCAGGTCACCTACGGGAATGTAGCAGCCCAGGTTTGGTACAAGGAGTCCTGCCGCATCTTGGGCAACCTTTAACGCACCTAGCTCTTCATCACTTATCGATGGGTCGATTGTGGAATGGTTGTTGCCCCAAAACGACGGCTCTTGATCGGCACTGGCAGGATTATTTACCGTCACACGCCACTCCACTCCGTCGTAGCCCGTCTTTTTCAGCACAGCAAGGGTATCGTTCAGTCCAAAATCAGGAAGCATCACCGTAAATACTGCTAATTTCACTAGGTTTTCACTCCTTTTATAGTTAAGAAAAGCCGGCCTTTTCATCATTTGAAAATTTGGAACATCCAGTACTACACCAACGTGCTATTTTACTGGCAAGCTAGTTTTGGGAAGTTTCACCGAAATCAGCGTGCTACTCGACGTTGATTGCATCACGTTGCGCAATCAGGCACAACTCTGCCGCCTTGAAAGTGTGCTCCTGCGTCATCGCAATTTCCGTCCGGTTCAGGCAATCCAGCACAAGCTCGCCGAAAAAGGGAAAACCAACCTTGCCGCTAAGCTCCATATGCTGTTCACCTTGACCGTTTACGAGATAGAGGTGGTCGCCTGTCGTGCTTCGGGCGATATCAACATACTTACGTAGCTCGATATAGCCTTCAGTTCCGAGAATAACGGTCCGACCATCTCCCCATGTGCTGAGACCATCAGGTGTCAGCCAGTCAACACGGAAATACTGGGTTGCGCCATTGTCGCCAACCAGCGTCGCATCGCCGAAATCCTCCAGCTCTGGATACGTTTTGTTATGATAATTGGCGACCTTACTATGAACGACACGCGCATCCTTGCAGTCCGCATAGTAGAGAAATTGCTCAATCTGATGACTACCAATATCACAGAGAATACCACCGTATTTGTCATGCTGGAAAAACCAGTCCGGTCGAGAAGGTGCATTGAGCCGATGTGGTCCAAAGCCAATGACCTGAACGACTCGACCGATTGCCCCTTCCTTCACCAGTTGACCAGCGAACACCGCGCTTTCCACATGCAGCCGCTCGCTGAAATAAACAGCGTATTTGCGTCCAGTCTCAGCTACCTTCATTCGAGCTAGCTCCAGTTGAGCAAGGCTCGTAAAGGGAGTCTTATCTGTAAAATAATCCTTGCCGCTTTCCATCACAGCAACACCAAGCGCGCCACGCTCCGATGGAACAGCGGCCGAAGCAATCAGTTTAACCTCAGCGTCCTGAAAAACTTCATCCCGACTTGTCGCGACCTGTACTTGCGGATAACTCTGCACAAAGGCTGCAACCTTAGCCGGATCAGGATCATACACCCATTTCAAGGTAGCCCCCGCTTCAATCAACCCATTACACATGCCATAGATATGGCCATGATCAAGAGCTACAGCAGCAAAAACAAACTCACCAGGCTTACATACAGGCTGCGGCTTACCCTTAGGAGCATAGTTCATCCCATCACTTTTTTGCATGAAAATGTGTTACCTCCTCTGTGAACTTCTCAGTTATTTAATTTAGCAATTTGCTTTTAGTTACATCCATAGCGGGTTAAAATTAATGGGTTCCTTGGACGCTAAGCGTTTGATCACTATCCGCTTTAACCACCTTGGAATCGCGAATCTTTTCTTGTAACAGCTCGTAATAGCGGTCTTCATCAAAAGGAAGATCGACCCAAGCGTCCGTCCAAGCTGACAGATGGATCGCATTGGAAATGGTCAAACCGCGGATGCCTTCCTCGCCCGAACCAATCAGTTCAGTACCATTCAGGATCGCCTCGACAAAGTTCTGAGTGATGCCCTTATGCTGTGCCCCGGTTCCGTCAACGGGGATTTCACACTTCCAGCATTCAGGCGCACCAAAACCACCCTTGAAGGTACGATTGAATTCAGTTTCCGAAACACGCAATCTCCAGAAGGTGAGCACATCGTCCTCGATCACGATTTTGCCACGATCACCAGCTATTTCAAAACGGTTTGTTCCAGGAGCTTCTCCCGTAGTTGTTACGAACAAGCCCGTTGCTCCGTTCTCATATTCCATGTAGGCAGTAACTTCATCTTCCACTTCAATGTTCCGGTATTTACCAAAGCCACAGAAAGCTCTAACTCGCTTCGGCATGAGGCCGGTTGTCCATTGCCAGAGATCCAATTGATGCGGGTCCTGATTGATCAGCACGCCACCGCCTTCTCCTACCCAGGTTGCTCTCCATCCGCCGGAATCATAATAGCTTTGGGAGCGATACCAATCTGTAATAATCCAATTGAGTCGACGAATCTCACCCAGCTCGCCGCCGTCAATCAGATCCTTCAGCTTGCGATACAGTGGATTGGTCCGCTGATTGTACATCATTCCAAACTTGCGGTCTGACTTAGCAGCAGCCTCATTCATCAATCGAACCTGTTTGGTGTAGACTCCGGCTGGCTTCTCCACCAATACGTGCAAGTCTGCGGCAAATGCAGCAATGGCTAGCTCTGGATGGGAGTAATGAGGGGTCGCGATCAACACTGCGTCCACCAAACCTGAAGTAAAAAGCTCCTCGGCTGTGGTAAAACGAGCAACATCAGCACTAAGTGTATTCTTCGCCCACTCCAGCCGCTCCGGTTTTATATCACAAACTGCAGTAAGTACAGCGTTCTTGATTTCCTTATGATCCAAATATGTCGCATGACTAGATCCCATGTTACCGATTCCAATAATTCCGAAACGGACGGGGTTTACAATGTTCTGCATGAGGATACCTCCAGCTTCATCAGCTTAACTTTCTCCTTAATTCTACCATAAGCAAGCTCTACTCAATTGCATCCGGTTAGGTTGCTCTGAATTCCTACTTATATGTGATTGGTGTTTCTTCAGGATCATGATACAATCTTGGCAATCCCATTTTCGGAGGAACACGCGATGAGCCTGTTTGAGCATTTCCCCTTGCCATTGACAGCTGGCTGCAGCAACACACCCATTGACCTTGGCTTTCACTCGCATCTTGAGTATGAAATCTATTATTTTCACACGGGTAAATGCCATTATATTATCGGTGACAAAATCCATTATCTGCGCCCCGGCGACTTGATCCTCATGAATGGAATGACACTCCATTGTCCCAAAGCAGATCCCCATAGCGAGTATCGGCGAACCGTTGTGCATTTTAACCCGCAATTCGTTCAGGGTTTGTTTCGTCCTCCCTTTAACTTGCATTTGCTGCGGCCTTTTGAAGAGCTCCACAATGTTTGTATCTCTCTAGTGCCCGAGGAGCAGGCGCGAATTGAGCCGATACTTGCCCGGATGTGCGAGTTGTTTCAGCAGAATGATCCGTTGTCTCATGATCGTTATCTTGTTCAGTTCCTTGCACTTCTGACTGAGCTCTACGAGATTAGCACTCGCCCTTTAGACGATAAACCAGTATATCCTGGTATAAAAGAACAAAATGTACAGCGCCTAATCTCTTATCTCGAACAACACTATACGGAAGACATCGATCTCGAAGAAATAAGTCGCTACATGCACCTCAACAAGTACTATCTTGTAAAAATATTTAAGGAGATCACCGGCATCACCATCTTCGCTTATCTATACCAACGCCGGATCAATCAAGCCAAGGTTATGCTCACCCTCACACCAAGCAAGCCTGTAACCGAGGTAGCCTATGAGGTCGGTTTTAACTACCCCTCCCATTTCAGCCGTTTGTTTAAGGAATATACCGGTACAGCACCGGACACCTTCCGCAAAAAGCAATCGGAATGGAAGGACCCGTTTAGTGGGATGTAAGCTAATCAAGAAGCTAAATTTGAAATTCGCTCTCGCCTCCACTGATACGAATGGTTTCGGCGTCCTTTGACGCCGTGCGTTTACCGATGCGGAAGCAGGATGAACCTTGATCCATATTTTATCCATTCTGATGGAGTAAAATAAGCTGCCGCCTTATCGCTTACGGAACTAGCAGACCTTATTTGCAGAAACCACGCCCTTATGAAAATCTAACGGAACTCAGCGCCGCTATTTGCTGTGAAAGCTCCTTTTCAGACTCACTTCCCCCTAATAACGGCGCTCCGTTCCGTTACAATATGGGCTAGCCCTTTTTGGGCTTAATAACGATGCTCAGTTCCGTTACAACGCATGCATGCTACCGTCAGTTTTCAACGCGAGGTTCCGTTTATTTTTTTGTCCTTTGTAACCTCCATTAACGCTGCAAAATTGACGCTTAATCACAAGTCTCCCTTGACAAACAGGTTTATAGTTGTAAACTAAAATTGATTGTTGGTTTATAACTATAAACCCATAAGGGAGATTAAAATGGAGAATCTGAAGCTCTGTGAGAGCGATTACCGATTTATGCTGGTTGTGTGGGAGAATGAGCCTCTGCCGTCAGGGCAGCTTGTTACGCTATGTGCCGAAAGATTGGGTTGGAAAAAACCCACTACCTATACCGTGCTGCGAAAGATGTGTCAGAAAGGACTTCTTCAAAATGAAGACGCCCTTGTTCAGGCCATCGTTCCGATGGAACGGGTTCAGGCCTATGAAAGCGAGTATTTTGTGGAACGTGCTTTTGAGGGGTCACTGCCGCGGTTTCTCACCTCCTTCCTCGGCGGCAAGACGCTCTCCGAAAAAGAAGCCGAGGCACTCAAACGTTTAATCGATACGCATAAGGAGGTCTGACGTGGAAGCGCTATTCTTACAGATCGTCAACATGAGCATTACCGCGAGCTATGTGCTCCTTGCGGTATTTCTTATTCGCTTGCTGCTGCAAAAAGCGCCGAAGAAATATGCTTATCTGCTGTGGAGTGTTGTCGCTTTCCGTCTTAGCAGCCCTATGTCTTTTTCCGCAATGATCAGTATCTTTAATGCAAGCCCCTTTGATATGACGGTCGCGCAGAGCGGGGGCGGGGCAGCCTTGGCAATCACCACCCCCCCCCCAAACTGCGCCACTTCCAGCAGCCCCCCCCACGCCCGGGGGCCGCTTAACGTTATCCGGGGCCCGCGCACGCCCTCCCC
>JAIMBU010000222.1 GCA_023511325.1 Gorillibacterium sp. | reverse complement strand
CTTCTTGATGCCTTCCATATAAGCTTCATAGCTGGCTAAATCAGTAGGCTGAGGCAAATCATATTTCTTGCGCAGATTCTCGCGCCATACAAAGCCGTTGGTTACATATTCCTTATAAGTCGCGGGTATGGTATAAATCTTGTTGTCAATCTTAACCGCATCCCACATATCCTGCGGTACAAATTTTTGCAGCACCGGTGCTGCTGTAGGTAGCAGATCGTCCATGGCCAGGAAGGCGCCTTTTTTGGCGTAAGCCTGAAATTGGGTCCACTCGGCTGTGAAGATCAAATCGATCGATTGTCCCGAAGAGAGCAGCAATTTATACTTCTGCTCCCAGTCGGTCCAGGTCGTGTAATTGAACTTAACAGTAGCGTTCAAGTCTTCCAGAGCCATTTTATTGACTTCCGCTTCGATGGCCGAAAGATCCTTGGGCGCATCACCTAACATATAGAATTGCAGTTCCACCTTCTTGGAGGTATCTACCCCTGTCTTAACCTCTGTTGGGGCGGCAGTGCTCTGTTCAGTATTGCCTGTGCTACTCTCTTTCGCTGTCGCTTTATCCTCGTCTGCGGAGTTTCCCCCACAGCCCGCGAGCAGAGAAAAACTCAGCACTGAAGTAAGAAGAATCGACATGCGTTTTCCCGGTTTCCTTTTCATCTAAATCCTCCCTTTTCAATATACTTCTATGTTAGCCAACTACCATAGGCCCAGAAGGGCGGAGGCAGTGGTTCTAACCTTTTACAGCTCCAATGGTCAGGCCTTTGACAAAGTAACGCTGAACAAATGGATACAGGAGCAGGATTGGCCCGGTGACAACAATCGCCATCGCCATTTTGGTAGATTCAGTAGGTACGTCATGAGCCAGCATTACCCCAGTTCCGGCACCCATCTGCGCAATAAATTGGGCAGAGTTGATAACGTTATACAGATAGAACTGCAGCTGATATTTATGGGTATCGTTGATGAATAGCGAAGACGTGAACCAATCGTTCCAGTAATACAAAGCTAGGAACAAACCAACTGTAGCAATCCCTGGCATGGCTAATTTCAGCACAATCTGCCAGTAAATCCGGAAATCGCCAGCCCCATCAATTTTACCGGAATCGAAAAGCTCCTCGGGGATTGCCGATTTGATGAAGTTCTTCATTAGGATAATCAGGAACGGCGTCATCAAGCCCGGAAGCACCAGTACGGCATAGGAATCAAGCAGACCGAGGTATCTTGTGATCATGATGTACCATGGAACAAGTCCTCCTCCAAACAATGTCGTGAAGTATATATAGAAAGAGATTTTGTTGCGGTATTTGAAATCCTTGCGAGCCAGTACATAACCAGTCATAGTCATGAAGAACAGGCCCAATGTCGTTCCGATCGCAGTTGCGGTCAGAGTGACGGCATATGCTCGCAGTACTTCACCTGGAAAGATGAAAACCGTCTTGTAGCCCTCAATTGAGAACTTTGTCGGAATTAGATGATAGCCATCCCTGATAATGGAGTCATTGCTGGTCAATGAAGCAGAAATGATCAGCAGAAAGGGCAGCAGGCAGGCAATCGACAACCCAATGATGACCACATAGGCGATCGCTTGGAGTAGTCGTGTATAATTATCGCTTTTAATTCGCATTTCTTACCCTCCTAGAACAATGCATAGTCATCGTTTATTTTGCGGATAATGTAGTTCACCGTCATAATGAGGATAAAGCCGAACAAGGATTGATATACTCCAGCAGCTGTAGCCATGCCCACATCAAACGTTACTTTCAGTGAACGGTATACATAAGTATCAAGAATGTCAGTCGTATTGTAGAGCAGTCCGTTGTTGCCTATTAATTGATAGAAGAGATCGAACTGCCCCTTCATAATACTGCCGAGTGCGAACAAAAGGAGCACCACAAAGGTTGATTTCAACATCGGCACCGTAATATACCAAATCCGCTGAAAAATATTAGCTCCATCAATTTTGGCAGCTTCATAATACTCGTCACTGATACCCGTGATTGCCGCCAGATAGATAACCATGCTGTAGCCGAGGTTCTTCCATAAATAGAAGACGATAATCAAGAAAATCCAAGCATAGGGCTTGCTGTAGACATCGATCCGTTCGAAACCGAATTGTGTAAGTATCGTGTTCAAAAAGCCACCATCATAATTGAACAGATTGTAAACAATAACGCTTAGGATTACGAAGGATACGAAATATGGTAGGAACATCACCGATTGACTGATCTTTTTGAACCATTTTCCATTCAATTCACTCAGTAGGATCGCGCAAGCAATCGCCAGTACATTCCCAAGTAGAATGAAAGCGATGTTATAGCCGATCGTATTCATCGTCAGCTTCACCAGTGTGCCAGATTTCCAGAGGAACTCGAAATTCTGTAATCCGACGAATTTGGAGTTAAACATGCTAGTGTTGAAATCGAACTGGGTGAATGCATAATAAATGCCTACCATTGGAAAATAGGAATTCACTAGGAAGAATATCAAAGTGGGCATCACCATCAGGAACATCACACGATTGTGAACCAACTCATAAATAAATCCTCTCTTCTTTCTTGTCGTCCGTAAGTGTGCTCTTCCATCGGCTTGAATGCCAGGGCCGACGGATGAGATTCCTTTGGATGAGGTTTGGTTCAAATTATCTCACTCCCTCTAAAGTAGAAACTGCATATTTCGACTATAGAGGGATTCTTTTGAATGTAAAAGTGAAGCTTACTAGCTTTACTGCACGATCCGGTTAAATGGGAAGTGAACAATTAGAACTTTTATGCAAAAGCCAAAGAACTCTGTGCGCAACTCAACGTAAGCATCCCCTGATCCAGCTTGATAATCCTTCCTCTAGCTTTCTCTCGATTGAACTGCAATTCGCTTGAAGAAAGAGGGAGTCCTCTTGTTTCACTGGCAGAAATGATGTCTTGTGCACAAATATATAATTTATTCACACCCACAATGTTGGTAAAATGCAGGATTCTAATGTTGCTTCACTGTTCTGTCCATTGATGAAGACTTATAATGAGGGAGCGTCATCTACGAGAATTTCATCCGAAACCTTATAAAATGGGCCAGTCAATGATTGAAGGGGGGGACGATATGAAGAACAACAATATGCGGAGGAAAAGAGTGCTCTATAGCAAACTGCTGACCACGATTACACTGTGTATATCGTTAACCTTTCTTGTTTCTACATTTGTTTACTACACCTATTACATTGGAGTCGAAAAGACGCAGACCTTCCGTTCTGACCTGAAGGATCTGACCCAGACTGGGATAAAAGTGGTCAATATGGCCGAAGTTGCGCAAACGCTTTCATTTCAACTCTACCGAACGTACACAATCTCTCATCTGCTATTCTACAACGAGCCTTCCATCTTTGAAGTTACTGCGGCAATGTCTGATCTGGGCAACTATTTAAATTCCATGCCTTTTATCGAGTCCATCTATGTCTATAACCCAAATAATGACACATTCTATATCTCGGCAGCGCAAGGACAGAACGGGGTGTTTACCACCCAGGAGCTCGATGATACCGAAATCATCCAGTTGCTAAACCATTACCAGAATTACAGGGCGTTCACACCGATCCCGCGTACCTATTCCATTGGTAACGCCAAGCAAGAGGACATCTCCGTCTACACTTATCTCTGCTATGACGCCATCAATTGGGACCATACCATCAATTCTGCGGTTATTGTTAACGTGTCAGCTGCATGGATCAACAAGGAGCTAGCGAACGTCAATGCTGGCAGCGGCACCACCTATCTCCTTGATGATCAGGGACGATTTCTATCAGGAAACAAGCTGACCTTGGAAAAGTTGACCGCGAGCGAGGAAAGTTGGCTTCAGCATAAAGTTAAGGCCCAGTCCGCAGGTTACTTTATCGTTCCCTTCAGAGGCGAGAAATCATTGGTATCCTACACCTCACAGGATTCATTGGGTTGGCAGTATGTACGCATTACTCCCTATAACGTAATCATGAAGCAGACCAATCAGATTCGCAATACTACGTTGCTGATATCCGTAATCATTCTGTTAGTCGGGTTAATCATATCCAGGCTTCTGTCCAAGCGCCTCTATCTCCCGATCAATTCGATTGTCAACAGGATGAACACTCTGGAAGCCGAGAAGCGCAACAGCATGTTCACAATCACGCAGAGTTCGTTGCGTAATCTCGTACTTGGCATCAAGTCACCGCACAATAGCCTGCAAGGTGAACTGCTACAGCTTGGCACTCCCTTCGGCTTTGATGAAGGGTATCGGCTCGTATTGCTGCGTATTGATGAATACTCAGCAATGCGGGAGAAAATTGGATCATATATGCTCCCGTACAAATTTGCTATTATGAATATCGCCTCGGAAATATGCGGCCAAGCGTACCGTGTAGAGACCGTCGATATGAATGATGACAGCGTAGTTATGCTGCTGAGCAGCCTCAACCCCGCCGAGTACCATTATACAGAGCTGCTCGATGTGCTACTGCGGCAAATTCGCGAGTCCTGCCGGGAATACCTGAAGATTGGACTGTCACTGGTCTACAGTCCCGTGAGCGATAGTGCCGAGGTCCTGAACAGGTTGTATGCCCAAACCAGAGAGGCCTCCAAGCACAGGCTGTTCTATGGCCGTGGTTGCATAATCAGCGCCGAGAAAATCAGCGAGATGCAGAATAACCTGTACGCTTTCCCGGATGACAGAGAGAAAAAACTCGTCGATGCCCTCATGAGCGGGAAAACTGGGGAAGCCCGCAGCCATTTCTCCGAGCTGGTCCGCGGGATGGAGAATTACCCCTATCATATGTTGGAGCTGACTATTTCCCGGGTTACCTTTACACTAGGGCGAATTATCGACAATATTAAGAAGTGCAGTCCTGCTCCTCCAGAAGAACAGTTGAAGGTGCCCTCACTGGAGGCGTTTGAGACAGTGGAGGATTTGGAAGAAGCCTTCTATCATCTATTCGATGATATCCAGGAACGGCAGGCCGACAAGCGCAGCTCCAAGCAGAGCGACTTGATACGGCAGATCAACCAGAAGATCAATGATTCCTATATGGACCCCAGCTTGAGCCTGAACCAGATTGCCGACGAACTGAATATGTCACCGATCTACATCAGCCGGCTCTATAAGTTACAGACCCTGACTGCCATTGTTGATGTCATTATGGAGGTACGGATGCGGGAGGTCTGCCGCCTGCTGAAGGAGACTGATCTGTCCGTCTCGGATATTGCCGAGCAGACCGGCTTCACTAGCAGTTCCTATCTCCACCGGATGTTCAAGCGCTACTTAAGCGTCACGCCGATAGAGTACCGACGTTCCAGAGCATAAATAACTGGGTGATTCGGGAATGTAAAATCGCTTCAGCCTCTGAATACTAGAGATTGAAGCGATTTTTATTCTTTTAAAACTATAAAACAGAACTAAATTAAGAAAAAAGTGCTATAATAAACACTTTGTATAATTAATAAATCCTTTATTAAAAGAAGTTAAATAGAATTTGGACGAGAACTGCTGATATAATAGGATTTGAAGTATTCTCCTTACACCTATAGTCATAAAACTCTAATCGAAAAGGAAGAAAAATATTGAAATCTATTAAATATTTTTTCGTTTACATGATTATTATCCAAATTGTTTTGCCTTGGTGTATTCCCTACCGTTATGTATTTCATAATAGGATAGAATATAAGATTAGTAAGGATAACCTGCATAATAACTATATTGATAATTTAGATGTGACGCTTAATTCAATCAAGCGTGAAATCACTAATAAGCATTTGAAGGATTACATAATCATACTTGGCGACTCCGTTATGTATGGTAG
>JAIMBU010000221.1 GCA_023511325.1 Gorillibacterium sp. | reverse complement strand
CCACCACCTGAACAGCTTTCGAACAGGATGTCGGGGAACTCCGTTGTGATCTGCTCCAATATGCGGTACAAGCCCAAATAATACCGATGGACCGTTTCTCTTTGCTGTTCTGGCGGAAGCAAGGCAGAGCCGATCTCTGTCATGTTCCGATTCATGTCCCATTTGACATAGGTGATCGGAGCGCTCTTCAGAATATCTGAAACCATCGTATAGATGGCGTCACAAACATCTTCTCGAGATAAATCGAGGATAAGCTGTTGACGACCTTCGGTTCTCCGGCGATCTGGAACATGCAGGCACCAATCAGGATGATTTCGGTACAAGTCGCTATCAGGGGATACCATTTCGGGCTCGAACCAGAGGCCGAACCGCATATCGAGCTTGCGGACGCGTTCTACTAGATCCTCAAGGCCATTTGGTAGCTTATTGCGGTCGACAAACCAATCGCCAAGTGAACAATTATCACTGTCACGTTTACCAAACCAACCGTCATCCAGCACGAACATTTCAATGCCCAGTTCTTTGCCTACCTTAGCTATGCTTTCAATCTTATCAGCCGTAAAATTGAAGTATGTAGCCTCCCAATTGTTGACCAATACCGGACGCTCCTGATCACGAAATGTCCCCCGGACCAATCGAGACTGATACAGTTTGTGATAGGTACGAGACATCTCTCCCAGGCCTGCGGCAGAATAGACCATGACTGCCTCAGGCGTTTGAAAGCTCTGCCCTGGTTCGAGTAACCAGGAAAAATCAAAAGGATTGATTCCCATGGTGACTCGCGTCGATGCATAGTGGTCAACCTCAGCTTGAGCGACAAAATTACCACTGTAGACAAGACTGAAGCCATAAACCTCCCCATGGTCCTCGTCTGCTCCTTGACTAAGCAAGGCGATGAACGGATTATGATTATGACTGCTGGAGCCGCGGCGACTTTCCACACCCTGCATACCAGGTACAAGCGGCCTTCTTTCGATCATCCGTTCTCTCGCCCAGGCACCGGAAAGATGCAGGAGCTCATAATCAGAACCATGAAAGTCTATGCTCACACTCAGCGCGCGAAGCAGCTTTAAGCGATCTGCTCCATCGTTACGGAAACGGACAGAACGAGCGATGGCATCGTGCTGGGCAAATACGGTATAGGAAAGCACAATAACCAGGCCAGTCAAGCGATCCTTCAGCTCAATTTCCAAGGTTTGCGCTTCTGCATCGCTTTCTGCATAGGTAGCAGGAAGTCCTTGTAGTTCCGGTTTGCCTTGAATGATCCGGTGGCTTTGGTATTCCGTTTCTGTGACAGTTGAACCATTCGGAAGCTCAACCTGATAGGCCGGATGGCGAAAATCTCCTGAGCCGTAGCCGGGATATTCAAAAGGGACAGCGTCGAAGGAAAGCAACTGTTTATCGGCAAACGGCACCGGGGAGAAAGAAGGACGTCCGCGATATTGGGGAATCAATCCAAGGCTTCCGGAACGAATTTTTCTGCCCCAGTAAAGATGAGAAGGGAAATGTCCATCCAATAACTGGAGGGCATAGCTGATTCTTTCATTAGATAAGTGGAAAATTTGTTCTTCGGCAAGAAATTCGATTTTCATAATATCCTCACTTTCGTCTATATAAGCTGAACTTAGAACCCTTACCTTCTTAGCGTCAATCGTAACTGCGGGGAAGGTTTTGACTTCCGACCGCTGTTTTACCTAACCTGTTTTGATGGGAGCGCAGTTCATGCAACTGTGGTTTCGTTTACTTTTGCTTGTGCTTCATGCCTCATGTAACAGTCAAATAGCCAGCGTTTCGGACTCAGTTGCACTTATTTCTCTGAAAAAACGGAATGGGTCAGCGTTTCGGACCCAGATGCACTTATGTCTTAAAAACCTGCTGATTGTGGTCGGGATCGAACAAATAAAGGCTCTGGAGTCCGCTAGAGTTAAAAAGGACTAGTTTCCCAACAAATAAGGGCATTGGGGTCCGGTTTGTGAGAACTCCTTAGTGAGGGCCTCTCCGCTCCTATAGCTCCAAACTTCCTCCTTGTTACTCTTCTTTCCTTTGGCGCTATCCTGTGTTCATCTTATGGAGTTGCTTCGTCTACTCGTTTCGTTGTTGCTTAAGTATGATAACACCTTTTGCCGCAAGCTCTATGGCGCCTGATAAAATATTACCCGTCAGTAAATCTGTAGCTTCTACTTCTGACTCTGGCAGGTGAATCGTGGCGGGTGCCGCATTGTGATTAAGTAAGAAGGTGTAGGATTGATCATTCTTCGTTCGTTTGGTCACCTCTACACCATCGGGAGTTACCAGTAGGGGCTTGATCCCTTTGTCCAGACAAATCTTAGCAAGCAGTCCTTGCAGGAAGGAAGCTTCTGGACTTGAAGCTACATACCACGCTTCTCCGGCTCCAAATTTGTTGCGCGTCAATACGGGCATGCCTTGGTAGAAGTCAGAGCCGTACTCCGCTAGGACCTCTGCTCCTTCGGAATGAATCAGATCACAAAGCACATTACAGGAATATTCACCCGAAAGTGGGCCGAATTCAGTCTTCATGACGATTTGGTTGTGCATATCTGGATAGAGCGCATCAATTTCCTCCGACCAAATACCAAGGAGTGGACGGAGTTTACCAGGATACCCGCCGGTAGTAACGATATCGTTCTCATCGACGATTCCGCTGAAGAAGGTCGTGATAAACGTTCCACCCCGCTGCACAAAGGCTTCGATTTTATCAGCAAGTCCGGGCTTGATCATATAGAGAACCGGAGCAATGATCAGATCATACCGCTCAAACGCCTCCTCGATCCCAATCATATCGGTCTGAATATTCAACTGATAGAGCGCATCATAATACTTATGCACCTCATCTACGTACTTCAAGCCAACACTTGGCCCACTGGACAATTCCACACCCCAGCGATTCTCCCAATCGTAGAGAACGGCTGCTTTGGATTCCAGACGCGAATCGAGAAGACCATCTCCGAGTAGTTGTAGCTCCCGTCCAAGCTCGGCACATTCCCGGAACACCCGGGTGTGCTCGTGACCCACATGCTCGATCACAGCTCCGTGGTACTTCTCGCAAGCACCAATCGAACGACGAAGTTGGAAGAACAAGACGGTATCGGCACCATGGGCAACCGCCTGATAGCTCCATAGCCGCATGACACCTGGGCGTTTTAGTGAGTTATAGGCCTGCCAATTCTGTTGGCTGGGCGTTTGCTCCATGAGCATAAAGGGTTGTCCACCTTTAAGTCCACGCATCAAATCATGTGTCATTGCAGTGAAGCTAACCGGAGTGTCAAGCGACGGGTAATTATCCCAAGAGACAACATCCATTCGCTTCGCCCATTCAAAATAATTAAGCTCTGGATAGAAGCCCATCAGGTTGGTAGTGACCGGTATATTCGGTGTGTGCTTCTTAAGCTCATCATACTCTAACGAGTAGCATTCCAGCAGCGATTCAGATTGAAAGCGACGGTAATCAAGAGAAATACTTTGGAAGTTGGTCCGGTTGCCCCACTCTTCACTCAACCCATTAGGAGGCACAATTTCCTCCCAGTCATAGAAGGTGTGACCCCAAAAGGCTGTGTACCAAACCTTGTTTAACTTATCTAAGCTTCCATAGCGATTTTGCAGCCACTTGCGAAATGCCGCAGCGCAATTCTCGCAATAGCAGTAGCCTCCATATTCGTTAGACACATGCCACATGAGTAGGGCTGGATGATCTTTGTAGCGCTCAGCTATTTTCCCAGCTAGGAGGGCGACGTGCTTGCGATAGGTTGGACTGTTGGGACAGGAATTATGCCGTCCGCCAAACTTCCGCTTTCGACCTTCACTATCGACCCGAGTCACATCGGGAAACTCTCGAGCCATCCATGCCGGATGAGCTCCCGTACTTGTTGCTAAGCAGACTGAAACCCCTTTACTGGCAAGGTTGTCCATGATAGCGTCTAGCCCGTCAAAATGATAGACATGTTCACTTGGTTGAATGAGCGCCCAAGAGAACACATTAACGGTTGCTACATCAATTCCGGCAAGCTTGAACATCCGCAAATCCTCATGTATAACCTCTTTATCCCACTGTTCCGGGTTATAGTCGCCACCGTACCATATCTTAGGAAGCTTCTCATTAAACAATCTGTGCATCTCCTTTGTTGTCATCAAGTGCCTCATTCACGCCTCAGTATAACGGATGGATGGGCCCCTATCAAGCCATCTAAGCAAGAAGAAACGGCTATGCCATCCTTTTATGGACGCTAGCCGTTTCTGTGAAAAACCAGACTAATTTATTTCCAAAGCTCAACTCTGGCTTTTACCAATTCGGTATATTGTTCATTCATTTTTTTAACGCCGGCTTTATCCAGATCCTTCATGAAGGTATCCCAGACCGCATCGAATTCAGCTGGATCTGCCAAAATCGCTTGTGGTACCCGTTTTTTCATGATTTCATCCATTTTGGTCGTCAGAATATCCAGCTCGGAGCCTGTTTCCTTCGTGATATTCCAGGCTGCTCCCCAAGCTTTAACTGAGAATTCTGTTGACTTCGGCCAGAGGTCGATATAGGTCTCTGCACCATATTTACTTAGGGTTGCTTTGTCTTCAACGGAATAGCCTGCAACGATCTGACTCTTAAAGCTGGTTGTATAAGAGTTTCCGGTTGGATCGACGACACCATCACCGTATCTAGGGGCGATGATATAGTTGCCGATGCCGCTTTCCTTCGTGAAGTTAACAGCATCGTTTACTTTGCGGTCTTGTACTTCTTGCGGGATCACACGTTTACCGTCTTCAAGCTTATAATCGGTTCCTTCGATACCCCAGTTTGTCAGTACTTGGCCTTCATCTGATGCCAGATAGTCAAGAAACTTGATCAATTGCTCTGGGTTTTTAGCACTTGTTGTGATCCCAATTCCGTTACCCGAAAGGTATCCGGTATCTTGGAATTCCTTTTGCTTGATGTCTGCACTCATGGTTACGGGAAAGCGTGCATACGTTTTATCAAATTTGCCTTCTGCCTTCAGTGCTTTCTCAGCATCTTGATAATCCCATTGTTGGTCAATAAAACCAAGAACACGACCTGTAGCAACCTTTGCTTTGTATTGATCATATTTTTGGACAAAACTTTCTTTATCAAGCAATCCAATATCGTTCATGTGATTCAACCATTTAAAGTATGCCTTTTCTTCAGGGCGAAGATAGTGATAAGTCGCTTCATAAGTATTATCATCGATGTAATACTCACCATTATCAGAACCACCTGTTGTATAGAAGGCAGGGTTCGTTGTGGAGATCAGGATCTGCCACTCCCCAGCGTTGAGGGACATACCAATCGTTGGTTGACCATCTGTCGTTGGATTTTTAGCAATATAAGTTTTGATGGCGTTTTCAAAATCCTCAACAGTTTTGATTTGCGGGTAACCGAGGTCCTTCAATACACGATGCTGGATTTGAAAGCCACCGCCTGATTCAAAATACTGTTGATCTACACCAGCAGTAGGAAGAATGTAGATGGCGTCATCATCTTTGCTCCACTTCAAGCGATTTAAGTAATCGCCATAGACCTTCTTGATATTAGGACCAAATTCATCGATAAGTGGACGCAAATCGATCAAAGCGCCAGCATCGACTAACTTAGACATTTCACCTTTAGGCATGATCAAATCTGGGAACTCGCCACTTGAGATCATCAGCGGAATCTTCTGATCTGTTGCACTGGCTCCAATGGGGAATTCTTGCTTCAACGTGACACCAGTCTTCTCGGTAATTACCTTACCGACGCGGCTCTCCATGTTATCCCAAGATGTATTATGGTCAGCGCTGTACATGGT
>JAIMBU010000220.1 GCA_023511325.1 Gorillibacterium sp. | reverse complement strand
ATGTACAGGCGGTATTGGCTGGCTATGGCAGCAGGCATAAATTAACCAAAGTGGAAACATTGCTGCTTCCCGAGCTTACTAAACTAAGGAGATTAGATGTCTTCCTACATTTTTGGAATCGCTATCAAGCAGGTCTTGATCCAGTTGATATTTTGCAAGATCAAATCCTTCGCTCCACCAGGACTTGCCAATACATAAATGAGCACCAAACAACTCTTGCTTCTGCAATCCTAAGCTTAGTGATATAATTCTCAATTTGCTTTAAGCTTGGTATCTACGACTTTACCATCATGGCTAGTCTTTCACGGCTTCAGATAATATCTCTCCAATGTTACCGCGAAGCACAAGATCAGCAGAGCGGTCAAAGGGAGTTGGTGTTCTATTGATCAGCACGAGCTTGTCTCCCTGAAAATAATTAATCAAGGAAGCGGCAGGATTAACCATCAGCGAGGTTCCTCCAACAATGAGTACCTTCGCACTCTCCACTGCTCGAACACTCTGCTCGATGATGTCCGTGTCCAAGTTCTCTTCATATAAGACGACGTCTGGCTTAATCATTCCACCGCAGATTGTACAAAGAGGAACCTCATCATTGCTTTCAAGAATAGCTTGCAAGGGATAAAAAGCGTGACACTTCATACAGTAATTACGATGGATCGAGCCGTGTAACTCCAGAACCTTTTGACTTCCCGCCATCTGATGTAAGCCATCAATATTCTGTGTAATCACACCGTTTAGTTTTCCCTGTAATTCAAGATTTGCCAGCGTGACATGAGCTACACCTGGTTTAGCCTTAGGATGGATCATCTGCAACTTGTAGAAAGCATAGAAATGCTCCGGATACCTTTTGAAAAAACCATGACTGAGAATGGTTTCCGGAGGAAGCAATAATTCCGTACTGATGCGATATAACCCCGCATCCGATCGAAAGTCGGGAATTCCACTCTCCGTTGATGTCCCGGCACCGCCAAAAAAGACGATGTCGCTACTCTCTCGGAGCAGTTGCTTCAGTTCGTTCTTCAACAGTACAGTCCTCCTTCTTTTCCCTTGGGAAAGTTACAGCATAATGGATTGGTTGGCCTTGCGTAGAACACTAGCCGAATGATGCAATTGCTTCTTCTCTTCTTCGTTCAAGTCGATGTACAGAATCTCCTTAATGCCACTTCGTCCAACAACAGCAGGGAGTCCGATGTAGATGTCCTCAAGATCGTATTCCCCCTGCGGGCGTGCTGAGACTGTAAGGATGGACCGTTCATCTCGCAGAATAGATTTGGTCAGCTTGGCTAGACCAAGAGCAATTCCATAATAGGTAGCCCCCTTAAGCTTGATAATCTGGTAAGCAGCATCTCTTACATTAGCAAAAATCTGATCAAATTCTGCTGGTTCAATAGTGATATCTTGATGTGTTGCTAAATATTCCGGAATGCGCAAGCCTCCGATGTTGGCATGGCTCCATACGGGGAGCTCAGTATCTCCATGCTCACCGATAATATAAGCGTGAACATTACGTGTATCCACATTAAGTCTTTGCCCGAGCAGAAAGCGCAGTCGTGCCGTATCGAGAATGGTTCCAGAACCGATTACCCGTTCTGCGGGCAAACCAGAAAACTTCCAGGTGGCGTAGGTCAGCGCATCTACAGGATTTGTTGCAATCAGGAAGATACCATTAAAGCCGCTAGTCATTACGTCTTCAACAATGCCACGGAATATTTTACTGTTCTTACCAAGCAGGTCAAGCCGCGTTTCTCCCGGTCCTTGACTGGCTCCGGCTGTGATCACAACGATATCGGCATCCTTGCAATCCGAATAATCCCCATCCCAGATGGTAATTGGGGAGACAAACGGGAGTCCGTGATTGAGATCCAAGGCATCTCCCTTGGCCTTATCTGTATTCTTATCAATAATCACAAGCTCTTTGACAAGACCTCTGTTTAGCAAAGCGAAAGCATAACTCGCTCCTACTGCTCCAGAACCAATCAGTACCACACGATCTCCTTTTTTAGTCATGGCTATTCTCCTCTGCGTAATTTATTGTGAATTAAATCGATCTATTTATCGGTCCGTTTATTTAGTGATTATCGTTATCATGTCCATTATAAAGAAGTTGCGGTGCAGAAGCTATCTTCTAATTAAAGCAATCGTAGTGGCGACAAACCCCAACCACTAACACTACTGTACGTACCATTCGGTATATGATATTTCTCTAGGCACATCTAAAAACCTCCATTGGTAGGATGCCAATGGAGGTTTTGGGAATTAATATCCTAAGTGAGCCTGTTCATTAGTTCCCCTAGTCGCTTATAAATAAGGATTCTCATGCTTAGCTTTAAGCGCATTCCAGCGGCGACCAACTTCGACTTCGAAGGCTTGGTATGTCTCGGCATAATCCGGCTTGAGCATATGACGCGTTTTGCCCATTGATCCGAGCCAAGCAGTTACTGAAAGCTTCTTGTCTTTCTCTTCGGGATTATAGGTAATTGTCGTTATTCCATGCTCCACCTCGTAGAGGGGAAAGAAGCAGGAATCAACGGCATAGCTGATGATCTCGGTGCCTTTATCATCCTCGGTTAACCAGTTGAGCGGGCAGGCGATGAGGATCTTGCCATAGACAAGCCCTTCATGCTGGGCATAATATTGTGCTTTCGCCGCCTTCTTGACTAGATCCTGAGGAAATGCTTCGCTACCCGTGAATACATAAGGAATATGAGTAGCTGCCATGATCTGCGCGGTATCCTTGTGATGCACCGTCTTGCCACCCTTGCCCTCGCCGACGTTGGAAGTCGAGGTCCTGTGCCCGATAGGTGTTGAATATGACATCTGCGCACCCGTATTCATGTAGCCTTCATTATCATATTCAATGATGATCATTCTATGGTTACGCAAGGCTGCCCCGATGGCGGGTCCCATTCCAATGTCCATGCCCCCGTCTCCGGTGACCATGACAAAGGTGAAATCGTCCTGCAAGCCTAGATGATCAAGTTCGCCCCGACGCTTGCGCTCCCAGAACATCTCGACAACACCCGACATGGTTGCAGCACCATTTTGGAACAGGTTATGAATATAAGTGGCTTTGTGCGCTGAATAAGGATAACCCGTGGTAACGACCATTGCGCAGCCGGTGTGGAACAGAGTGACGATATCGCCTTCAATCCCTTTGAAGAATAACTCCAATCCAGAGAAAATGCCACAGCCAGGGCAAGCTCCATGTCCGGGAGCAATGCGTTTAGGTTTCTTCGTCAACGAACGAAGCGGTGGAATTTTGACATTCACCTTTCCGCTAATCGCATCTCTGGTAACCTTGATCAGACCGGTGTTTAGATCCTCATAGCGCATAGGCTCTACCAGACGTTTAGGTGCCTTGGTTGGGTCTCCTGGCGTGTGACCATAATAGTCAAACGGTTTGGCTACAAACCCCTTCTCTACCGCATCAAGGGCAAAGCCGAATAGATTATGTCCATCCTCGGAGTAGAAATCCTTACCACCAAGACCATAAATCCGACTGATGACCTGAGTGTCGTGATTGCCATGAGTGAACAAGGCGGCCTTGATCTCGTTTACCATATTGCCGCCGTGTGCTCCATAGGAGTCAGCACGGTCACCAACAGTAATCGCCTTAACATGCTGCAAGGCTTCGGCAATTTCCTTTGCTGGGAACGGACGAATCATATTGGGAGAGAGCGAACCGGCTTTAATGCCTTGTTTGCGCAGATCATCCACCACATCCTTGATGATCTCTGAAGCTGAATTCATCAAGAAGACAGCAACTTCTGCATCCTCCATCCGGTAAAGATCGAGAACAGGATAGTCGCGCCCAGTTAGCCCAGCGTATTCTTTACGAATACGGTCAAAGACCTCGCCTGCTTTGTACATGGCAACCGATTGTTGGTAACAATTGTTAATGAAATCCGGCTCATTCATGTAAGGGCCAACCGTTATTGGGTTGTTGCGGTCAAGCGTATCTGCAAAACCTGCTGGTGCAAATTCTCCAACAAACTTCTGGACATCAGAGCGTTCAGCGAATGCGGATACCCGACGCTTCTGATGAGAGGTGAAATAACCATCGGACGCTACCATTACAGGCAAACGCACCTCAGGGTCCTCCGCTAGCTTAATAGCCATAATGTTCATGTCATAGACGGCTTGCGGATCACGACACATCAGGATTGGCCAGCCGGTGTTGAGCGCATAATACAAGTCAGAATGGTCGCCATGAATATCTAACGGTCCTGATACCGAGCGGCAGACCAGGTTGAGCACCATGGGAAAACGTGTACCTGATTGCACCGGCATCTGCTCAAGCATATACAAGTATCCGTTAGCACTTGTCGCGTTGAAAACCCGACCGCCAGCCGTGGATGCACCATAACAGATCCCGGCTGAACCATGTTCTCCGTCGGCGGCAATTAGTTTGATGTCATGCTTGCCCTTTACCTTCAGCAGATCTAAATACTGGGCAACCTCAGTCGAAGGAGAAATAGGGTAATACCCCATGATGTGATAATTGATTTGATGAGCGGCATATGCAGCCATCTCGTTACCTGATTCATAAACGATCTTCTGTTCTACTTGGCCTGGAAGCTTTTCTTTACTAATATCAATGGCCATGAGTCAACCTCCTTGCAAATTCGTGATCATATCTACAAGATTGAAGCGATGGGGCACGCGATGTTCATCCGCATAGCCATCCGTTTCTCGTTCGCCGGATAAAGCATCGGTTGGGCAAGCAATCACACATTTAAGACAGCCCTTACAGTATTGATAGTCAATACCTTGAAGGAACATTTGGGGGCGCCCTTTCTTATCAGGCAACTCCTCCCAGACAAAACAGAGGTCAGGACACACATTGTCGCAGGAGGCACAGTGAATGCATTTAGACTCATCAAAGTGGGGCATAAGACCGGATCGGGATATGCTTAGATCTTTTAAAATACTATTCCCCGGGTTAACAATGACTCCACCGATCGGTTGGGTTTCATAACCAAGCACCGGAACATCCCAGCGAACGAATTCTGGCATTTTAAAGCCATCAGGTACCGTTAGTTCCCGGAACTTTACTTCATTATAACCACGTTCAAACGTATTTAGTGCGGGCTGAACAGTCGCTGGATACTTGCTGATCAGCGACTTGGTGATAACTTCCTTCATCTGTTCGAAATCAAGAAAAGGACATAGCCGGAACAAGGCACCAAGCATCGCCATATTCACCCGGTTCTTCTCTTCCAGGGCAATCGTGGTAGCGTCGACAACAGCAATCGTACCGCCAACCATCTTCATCTGGGCTTGTAGTGCCTCAGGTGATTTCGCAGCATTCACCAGAACAATGCTATCCTTGCGAATACCACTTACCACATTTACCGTCTTATATAAAGATTCATGAAAAATACCAACCACATCGGGCCTCTCCACAGGAGAAGTATCACGAATTCTCGTATCAATCTCACAAAAACGAATATGCGCTTTAACGGCAGAACCCTTCTTCTCTGAGCCATAAGACGAAAAACTGACACCATTCAAGCCTGAGCCCGTGACTCCGGCCTCCGCTAGCATTTTTCCAGCCAGGTTCGCTCCCAATCCGCCGATAGATTCCAAGCGAATTTCAAAAAAACCAAGTTCATTTACTTTAGGAAGTATTGCCATTTGGCCGCCCCTTTCCTCTATCCATTATTAAAATGAATGCTAGGATAAACGCTTGAGTAGCGCCTTTGACTCCATGCGTTTACCGTTCAAAAATCAGAGTGGTATAAGTGAGAGCTTATACTTCTGATTTTAAAGTAATTCCACGTGCATCTTTATTATTAATGAAAACGATCACAT
>JAIMBU010000219.1 GCA_023511325.1 Gorillibacterium sp. | reverse complement strand
AGGGTGATCAGATGACCAATCGCCCAAGTAATGATGTAGTTTTCCCCTTCAAGATGTGTCCGCTTATTTGCCGCCTTCGGTTCAATGGCAGCCGCAATATTTCGCCCCATGTCCGGTTTTTCGGCAATGACCAGAATTTTCACGCAAAAACCTCTTCCTCTTAAAATCAACTTTATCGGTAAGTATGATTCTTGTTCATCTATATCATGTTGTGATGATTAAAACTCGATACTATTGAGTATAACAAATCTATGGGGTTACGGTAACTGTGGTTCGGACTAGTTTTAAGAAAGATATTAGGTAAGGGATCCTGGAAGAGTGAACACCTGATCATCACAATTTGCCGGTTTATTGTTGCGACATACGTGGTAAAATCGATATAATTGTGTTTAGGGGTACACTTATCCAGTTGTTGAAAATTTCTGGAGAAGGGGATGTTCTTAATTAAACTCCCAAATGTACTCAAAGCTTCCGCAAAACATCTAATCGTACTCGTTCTCGTCATTGCCCTGTGCATGCGACTTGATTTTGTTACGAACTACAACTTTCCAGAGGTCAAGAACGATCAGCATTTTTACACGGTCCTAGCGATTCAATGGATTGAAGATGGCGTTTACGGATATAAGTCGGAGGTTCCTAATGCCGAGGTGTCTCCTGGTTTCCCCTTGTTTCTCGTTGTTGTCTGTAAGGTGTTCGGCTATGCAAATCTCGAACGGGTGAATGATATCGTCCGCATCTTTAACTGCTTTTTCTCGGTTGGTGCTATCTGGTTTATCTATCGAATCGGGCAGACACTGTTCAATCGCTGGACAGGCCTAATCGCTGCGATAATGGCGGCGATCTACGGACCTAATCTTTTTGTAGCCGGACTCATCTTGACAGAGAATATGTTCTTGGTCTTATTGCTGGCGGCCGTCTATTATCAGGTTAAGATGATTCAGAACAACCGAACAAGAGATCACGTCATTGCCGGAGTGCTAGCAGCGTTAGCTACGCTTGTCCGCCCGAATACGATCATCATTACCATCGTTCCTTACTTGTTCCTGTGGGCGCGCCATCACAAGCTTTTTCTCAAGCAGATCTTGTTTGGTGCTGGTGCTTTTGCTCTGGTCATGTTGCCTTGGTGGATTCGCAATCTGATTACCCTAAACGAGTTTATCCTGCTATCTAATGGCTCGGGGAATCCCTTTCTGGGCGGAACGGATCCTTACAATCGGGGTACCATTGACTGGAGTACCGTAGATTACAGCAAACAAACACAAGTAGGAATAGAAAGAGTGAAAGCTGGACTGAGGGAAGATCCGGGTTTGTGGATTCGATGGTTCACCATTGGTAAGCTGAAGTATTTGTTCCTCAGAGGGATTTATGCTGACTATTATTTCCGCTACCTTCACTTTCCCGCTTATGAGGTACTTCTCCGCATGCTGCACAAGCTTCTCGTTTATGTGGGGATGGTTCTTGCTGTCGTCATGCCGTTTATCAAGAAACCGTATCAGTTTCTGGCTGTACATTTCTTTTTACTTCTGGGCATCCAACTGCTATTTATTCCCGAAACACGCTATACTTATGGCATGATGCCTTTCCTGATGCTGATTGTCTCGGCAGTGATCGTTGATGTAATCAGCTTCTGCTGCAAGCGACTGCCCCTTAAGCTATCCTCAAGAGCTAGGTAATAAAAGTCTATTTAAGTGTACAGAGCAAACAATAAACGCAATAATAGCAATAGTCCATTAGAGAGGGTTGACGTTAAATTGAAGCAAAATCCAGAAATCGTTACCTTTGGAGAATCCATGGCACTTCTGATCCCAGCCGAGTCCAAGGGAATCGAGCATTCATCCTATTTAAAATCATTATTTGGCGGTGCAGAAACCAATGTCGCGATTGGCCTTGCGCGGCTTGGACATAAGGTGGGTTGGTTTGGACATTTGGGCAGTGACCCATTCGGTCGAACGATACTTAAAAAGCTGCGTGGCGAGGGTGTAGATGTTTCGCGAGCTCAGCTTTCGGACAGAGGACCAACGGGAATTATGCTGCGGGAAAAGATTGCTGGTAAATCATCCGTTTATTATAATCGTCGTTATTCGGCAGCCAGTATGATCCGTCCGGAGGATTTGGACGAAGCTTATATTGCTAGTGCACAGATACTGCATGTAACGGGTATTACCATGGCAATTGGTGAGTCGGCCAGAGCAACCGTCAAGGAAGCGGTACGCATCGCACGTAGTAACGGGGTCAAGGTAACCTTTGATCCAAACTTGAGATTGAAGCTGTGGAGCGTGGAAGCAGCCCGTGAGGTGTTGCTGCCGCTTGCTGAGGAAGTGGATATTTTCTTGCCAGGTCTCGACGAGCTTAAACTATTGTGGGCGACGGATGATGAGCAGGCGATTATCTCCCGTTTGCAAGGTTTGGAAGGTGTAACGACCATTCTTAAGGCGGATCAAAAAACCTACATCATCACCAAGGATAGCGTTCAGTCCGTTCCCATCTTCCGAGTGGAACAGGTTGTCGATACGGTTGGAGCAGGCGATGCCTTTTGCGCCGGATTATTATCAGGTCTGTTGAAAGGGCAAGAACTCGTCGAGGCTGTACGCTTTGGCAATCTGCTTGGTTCGATGGCTGTTCAAGTGGAAGGGGACTGGGAAGGTCTTCCTACCAAGGAAGAAGCAGAGGCTGCGATCGAAGGAAAAGCCCATATCGAGCGTTGATGAAATAATATAGCATTAGGCTGTGTAAGAAACCTATGCCGTTGCGAATTTGCATATCGGCTTCGGGCGCTTTTGAAATGGCATCCTCTGATTAGAGGAAGGAAAAGATGCCATTTCAAAGGTGCCACGTAAACTCTACGTTCGACATCCAAATTCTCCACTTCAGGTTTCTTAAGCAACTTATTAATCCAAACGATTAAATTAACGTACACGATCGAATTAATTTATACGGTTGAGTTAACTTATACGATCGAATTAATGTATATGTTCGAATTAATGTATACGTTCGAATTAACGTATACGATCAAAACATGAGAAAGATCGCATTTCATTTGGCCATACGGCTTAAGAAATGCGATCTTTTATGATTCTTAATATTAACGACGAATTGTCAAGCCAAGTGCGACAGCTCTTCCATACCAAATTGATTTAGCCTTTGCGTAAAAGGAAAACCAAGCAGCAACGGACCCAGGAGTCCTTATTCGCTCTGAAAATGGCTATTAATTAACTTAACGGACTCCAGAGGCGTTAATGACGGGATTCTCCGCAAAAGAAGGCAGTTTGGAGCAAATAGTGTCTCCTGAGTCCGCTTCAGTTCCAAAAGACAGGCTGAAGCTTATATAGCGACCATACAGTCCGCAACACGCTATGTAGGATGATGAAACCATCATCAGTTTTTGGGCAAGACTAATTTTGGCATTGAGCCGTTATTTCATTTATTTAAGGTTCTTGCGATTTCCATCATCTGTTTTAAATCGAGTTCCATACTGCTCATTTCAAAATATATATCGCTTTGCGTCCATCTAATAATACCACCAGGTAAGGGGAATTGATCCGCCCATGGATCAAAGTAATAAGTGATATCATTATAGGAATAAACTTGCTCTGTCGCTAAGGTGGTCATTCGACCTTTTCCGTTCTTAGCATTTGTTTCGTCGATAATTAACATACATGTATCGTTAGCGCTCAGGTAAATGATAGCTACACCATATTTGTGTTTTTTTATGACCTGTGTCCAATCGATATTAACTGTAGGGAAAATCGGACTGAAGTTCTTCTTAAGTTCGCTAAGTTTGCTTGGCACCTCTTCTAATGTAGGCGTAGCCGTGCAAATGTTGCCAAACAAAAGGAATATTAACACAGTGGGTAGCAGTATTCTTCTCATAAAACCTCCATGATGCACTTGCTGCTTTTTATCTTAAAGTATGTTTGTTTTTGCTGCTTAATAATCATTAGGCTTATGCGAGCACCATCGGGAAATAAGCCAAGACAACTCATTTGTATGGGCCAAGAAACGGACTCTTGTCATGTTAATGTAAAACCTACAGTTAAATCACTGGAGTAACCATTTTTTTCCTGAATAACTGTAAAAGGTACATCTATTTCAGCTGCTTTCGTCCTAAACGGCTTAAAAAGCTCGACTAGATGTAGGAAATGCAGTTAAATCCTCACGTGGGTCATATAACGTTGAATTAGATGTAGGAAATGCAGTTACTCCTTCCAAGAGACATATAATTGCGTCCTTGGGACTTAAAGCGTTGTTTAGTTACTTGCTTTCTCTTGCTCGTTCTTTCAGTAACAACCTGACTATTCCTACAAGATTTAGGGAACCATTTGAAGGAATACCCGAAAAGGGGGGAACCTGCACATGGTTACAATTTTGGAGTATAGATGGCCACATATCTGGAGTCTTTTAGCTGCTTTCAGCGTTCTTGGGATTCTCTATGCGCTTGCTCGGCTAAAACTTGGCTTTAACCTTCGGGTTCTGTTCGCCATGGTAGTGGGTATGTTACTCGGTACTTTATTCGGTAGATATGCCTTGGAGGTCAATATCGGCATCTTTGGCCAGATCTATGTTAACTTAGTTAAGATGCTAGTGATACCACTCGTCCTATCCACTATCATTTCAGGTATGATCACTCTGCAGGACCACTTTAAGGCGATTCGTAAAATTGTGCTGCAAGCACTCATTTTATTCCTCGGTACTACAGCAGCAGCAGCTCTAGTCGGAATGCTTGTCGCAATAGTCATTGATCCGGGAGCAGGAATTGTGCAGAATGATTCGTCTGAGGGAAGTAATATTCCGACACTCACCAAGGTTATTCTCGATCTCATTCCAACTAATCCAATTGTTGAGCTGGCTGCAGGAAGACTGATGCCTATTATCGTGCTCGCCATCTTGATTGTGATCGCTGCAGCTCGTGAAACCGCGCAAAAGCCAAAGGAAAAAGCAAGCTTTAAAGCATTTTTTGATGTTTTAGCGAAAATTATATTGCGGCTGACCAAGCTGATTGTCTCACTGACACCCTATGGAGTTTTTGGACTTGCCGCTGCAATGGGAGCAAAATATGGAGTATATGCATTCAAGCCGCTCGGCGGATATATCCTCACGATCTACATCGCTTGTCTGCTTCAAGTAGTTATTGTGTTAGCTGGAATCGTTCTCTGGTCTGTAGGAATAAATCCTTTACGATTGTTGGGTAAGCTCCTCCCAGTTATGATCGTTGCTTTCACAACGCGCAGCAGCTACGCCACACTTCCGATCCAGCTATTAACTCTGATCAAGAGGGTGAGAATCGCTCCGCGAATCGCCAGCCTCATGACGTCGCTAGGTACAGCAATCAATTTAAACGGCTGCTGTGGGATTTATCCAGCGGTGGTCGCCATATTCGTTGCCAAGGTGTATGGTGTGCAATTGGGTATGGCTCAATATATTCAGATTGTTATCGTCGCCGCTGTTATTTCCTTGGTAATCGCCGGAGTCTCACGACCGGCTTCCATCTCGGCAACGATTATGCTAACCGTATTAGGGTTGCCTACTGAAGGCTTAGCGCTGATAATCGGGGTTGAATTTATCGTCGACATGGCACTAACTACAGTCAACGTAGCTGGAACGGCAATCAGTACACTTATCGTTGCGAATGCTCAAGGGGAGTTTGATCGCGGGAGGTATTTGGCGGATCGCCTTGACTGGGACGAGGAGTAAAAAAATCAAATCATTGATCCTTATTGATCCATATTTTATGGGGTATTTGGCGGATGAGCTGGATGACCAGTTTTTATGACATCAACATGGGCGTTTATAATAGCCAAGTGAAAAAAGGATGGCAACTGCCAT
>JAIMBU010000218.1 GCA_023511325.1 Gorillibacterium sp. | reverse complement strand
GTGATGAGGCACAGGAAAAGGCGGTCACTCCTCGGGGTGACCGCTTTCTTTTGCGATAAGGGTTTGGATGAAGATTCAGCATAGGAGTTTTCAGTTGCTTCAAAGTAACCTCGCCGTTAACTAGGCCGGATTGTTTGGTTTTACTCAAGGCGTCTCTTGATTTGACCTGTGCAAGTTGTTACAATTAATGTCTGAACACATATTGGTAGTCATTACTTAATAGTAGAAATCGATGACCACCAAAGCTTTCAGTAGATGAGGAGTGATCCACATGGCGAAGAAAAGCGATGAACACAGGCCGCTCGCCCAGAATAAAAAAGCTTCCCATGACTATTTCATCGAGGAAACCTTTGAATGCGGCATGGTACTGACCGGAACCGAGATTAAGTCGGTTCGTGGCTTCAAATCCAATCTTGGTGATAGTTTTGCGACGATCCGGAATGGTGAGGCTTTTATCCATAACCTACACATCAGTCCATTCGCGCAAGGCAATCGCAGTAATCCAGATGACCCCACGAGAACGCGCAAGCTTCTTCTCCACAAGGCGCAGATTCGTCGGCTTCTTGGATTAGTGAAGCGGGATGGCTACACACTGGTTCCCCTTAAGATCTATTCACGGAATGGCTTTGCCAAGCTGCTTATTGGACTCGGCAAAGGTAAGAAGGATTACGACAAGCGAGATGCGGATGCTAAACGTGACGCCACGCGAGATATCCAACGTGCGCTTCGCGAGCGGCAGAAGTAATGAGCAACAAGCTAGCTTCGCGGCTTTAGTAATGGGAAGTTTATGTTTATGTAAATTTTCCACATAGTTACTAAGCGCAACAGTCACTTGATGTGGTATACTAAGCAATGTAAGAGATCATTTTGTGGTTCGCTTTTCTTGATCCATTGATCCGAGCGACCCGTTTACGGGGGCGTTTATGGATTCGACGGGGATAGTACGAGCATGAGTAGCGGGTAGTGGGGCTGTGTCCACTTAAAAACGCGGAAGCCTATTAAATGGCAAAACTCAAAACAATTACGCTTTAGCTGCCTAATAACAGCTGCGTGCTTCTACTCTGCATCGTCCATGTGACAGGGCTAGGGGCTAACATATAGTGGAATACGCTGTCTCATCTCCGCCTGCGGTGAGCTGAAGAAGACAATCAGGCTGACCGAACGTATAGCCGGTTCCGGGGCGATACTACGGTGACATCAAAACTGGGACTACACCCGTAGAATCTTCTGTGGCGTGACCTTCGGACAGGGGTTCAACTCCATACAGGAAATATGAAGAGTCAGCATCCAGTGATCTGGTTGCTGGCTTTTTCGTTGTGATATTATAATGTACAACAACGGTAAATATTAGGGAGGTCCTTGTTATGGCAGTGAATCGATATACTAAAAAAAGCCAATTATTCGGAAGATCCTCCTTAAACTAGCTGACAGCATTTTGCTTAGGCGGAGAAGCTATGCTATCATTTTTTTAAGAAGGTAGAGGGGGTCTTTATTTGAACCAGACTATTTCGGAAAAGCTATTGAACGATGGTTTGAAAGTACCAGTCATTGGGTTCGGCACTGGTGGTTTTAGGGGTGCGGCCGGAGTGAAGGTGATTGCAAGCGCGATAGATGCAGGATACCGTCTGATTGATACAGCGTTTAACTATGAGAATGAGGGGACTGTTGGACAGGCCGTCCGTCAGAGTTCTGTAGCGAGAGAAGAACTATTGATCTGCTCGAAGCTGCCTGGGCGTCGACAGGCCTATCAGGAAGCCATTGTAACGATTGAGGAATCATTATATAGAGGAGGGCTGGATTATTACGATCTATATTTGATCCATTGGCCTAATCCCAAAATTGATTTATATGTGGAAGCTTGGCAGGCGATGATTGAAGCTAAGAAGCGGGGCTATATCCGTTCCATCGGGGTCTGCAATTTCCTGCCGGAGTATAACGAACGCTTGATTCGGGAGACCGGGGTTGCACCAAGTATAAATCAAGTTGAACTCCATCCCTATTTCAATCAAGAGCAGCAGCGTGCGAAAGATGCTGAATTAGGTATCGTAACGGAATCGTGGAGCCCCCTGGGCCGCGGTCACAGTATGCTGAAGGATGAAAAGATTGGAGAAATTTCTGCGGCTCATGGTAAGACAAACGCACAAACGATTTTGCGTTGGCATATCCAACTTGGAGCGCTTCCGATCCCGAAGGCTAGTTCTTTAAAGCATCAGACTGAGAATTTGAATATTTTTGATTTCGAATTGTCAGAAGAGGAAATGAAAGCAATCTCAGCATTCAGCAGTGAGGAAGGACGCTTATGGGGGCAGAATCCAAAAACGCATGAAGAGTTATAATACGCAAGTGTCACTACACCCGTAGAACTTATGTGCTGGCAAAATATAAAACTGTGTTCACACAAAAATGCCCCTACTCTTAAAAAGTAATGGCATTTTTGCTTGTTGAAGAATATTCAGAATTTTAAGGTAAACGTTCGTTTATTATTTAATTAGTTTTGGCAAGCTGATACTTCTTCTGTGAGAATCAACGTAGTAATTTACTGGTGCAAGTGCTATATTTTGTGCCGGCACCGTTGAATATCAGAATATTTGTCAGCAACAAGAATACAATGCATACCTTATGTTACCGAAAGTAATGCAAGATTAGTGACTTCAATCTCTATGTTAGAAATTTTTCGCCAACTCAGTTGCTTGCTGCAAGGCTTTGTTCTTAATTTCTTGAGCTTGATCTTTATATTCTGCGACACCTTCCACATAGATGGTCTGGAAATCTTCAATGCCAAGGAGTTTCATTACCGCTCTCAAATAGTTGTCACTGAAATTCAACTCTTGATAGCGTCCGTGTGACAAAACGGTTCCTGAAGCTTGAATGTGAACAACCTTTTTGCCGGTTGCTGTGCCTACTAAACCGCCTAATCCTCTAAGACCGTTATCGGCATGCTTAAAAGTTATACCTGGTACAGCAATCGAATCAATGTAAGTCTTCAACACCGGAGGAAATAAGAAATTCCATACTGGATTTGCGATTACAATTTTGTCTGCCGCGACGAATTGTTCGACCAATTCTCTTATACGGATGGCTTTTACCTTGGCTTCGGGGTTCAGTTCATCGAAAGACGGACCACTTGGCGGTTGTCCCCAACGTTTCAGAAGATTTGCGTCAATTTGTGGAATGTCAGCCATATACAAGTCTAGATGGACGATATTATCGTTGGGATTGACCTCACGATATGTCTCAACAAATTGTCTGCTGATAGAAAGGCTATTGGCATCGGTGTTAAGCGGATGAGCGGTTACATAAAGCAGTGTTGTCATAATAGTTTTCCTCCACCTTCGTTTTTGGTTTTTTTGATAAAACGGTCTTGCTGGCTTTAATAGGTACACATTTATTCAACTTTAAATGGTATCCCCCTTATCTACACGTCCATAATAAATTTGACAGCATCAAGGATTTTCTCTAAAATGAAAGAGACAGGTCTGTATCATTTATAACAATATAATACAGACAGTTCTGTCTCTTGTCAACTCGGCTTTTATAAAGATAAAGGAGGAGGGGGAATATTATGAAAAAAGAATCAGCTAAGGAGCGTATTTTAGGTGTGGCCATCAAATTATTTTATTCAGAGGGCATACGTGCCGTGGGGATAGATCGGATTATTGCAGAGTCAGAGGTAGCCAAAGCCAGCTTTTATCGAAATTTCGCAACAAAGGATGATCTGGTGGTTGCTTTTCTGGAGCAACGTCAACTTCGAAGCCTCTCCAAGATCGAGGAAGCAAAAAAGCTGTACCTGGATGAGCCGGTTAAGCAGTTGCACCATTTAATTCGATTGTTGTCAGAAAGCATACGGCAACCCGAATTCCGCGGGTGTCCCTTCACGAATACGCTGCTTGAGTTCCCCGATGCTAATCACCCCGGCCATCAGGCAGCTTTGCAATGCCGTGTGGATCATGAGGGTGAGGTCGCGAAAATCGCCCGCCACGCTAAGGCCAAAAATCCTGAAGCTTTAGCTTCACAACTGGAAATGCTGTACGGTGGTGCTATCGTGGATTCCTATATCCACAAGTCAGCACTTGACAGCAATAATTTTTATAACGCTGCAATGGTGCTAATTGAATCTCAGCTAACCTAACACCTGAGCCGGATGCAAACAATTACTGAGGATCGAGTACGAGAAGATCTTGATTAACATCTTAACGAGCATTTGATTGAAATTACAGAGCTTCATTCAGGAAAACAGATTATCTTCCCAGCCATATTGAACAATATGCCAAGGAATTTACTAAACACTTTAAGTTTCATATACTGTATATTCCAGACTACCTGCAAGCTAAACTTAGCTACTGGTCAAGTAGCCTCGTGAGGTTAATGGAAGAAGGAAAGTAACAATTCATTTTTAGCATGCCTCACCCACTATTCAAGCCCATTGGTTCTGGGGAAATACAATCAAATGCTCCCACCTAGACTAATTGATTGCGTGACATCAAAACTGGGACTACACCCGTAGAAGCTTATGTGGTGTGATCTTCGGACAGGGGTTCGACTCTCCTCGACTCCATCAGAAAAACCCGCTGTTATAGCGGTTTTTTTGCTTTCTATGGATTGAATTGTAGGCGAATGACAGACGAAAGGTTTTCCGCCAAGGGGAAGCTGTGTCTTTTTCATATAGTAAAGCGTGGTATTATAGATTCAAAGACTATTACATCACGCAGACAAACCAAGAATTTACCGAAGGGAGCTCTCATGAAGTATCTTACAAAGAAATGGTATGAATTATGCCAGCGAACGGGACTTCATTCTGGTATGAGAGTACACAAGGGTGCTGATATTTATGACGAAGCTCTCTATTTGCGGCTATATAAAAGAAAAGAGAAAGAATTTGTAAAAATGCAGCGTGAGGTTTACGATGTTGACCCTCGTTTTATGTTGGAACAGGAGGGATGCAGACTTGTGCCGCTCGACAAATTTGAACGCGGCGAAGAGATAAACGAAGAGGATATGGTAGTTTATCACATGCCGCTTGAAGAAAGAGAACGTATTCAGAAATGGATAGAGGATTACAATACCCGCTCGCCCTTCGATGAGAAAAAATGCAGAGAAGAATTCCGCCTTCATCAGGAAGCGCTAAAAAAAGAAACTGCTAATAAACTTCCCCACGATCTTTCTCAACAAATTACGGATATGCGGGTTTTCTCCTTGGGTTACTGTACTGGGGAAGTTCTGAATCAGTTGAAAAGACTAAGTAAAGAGAACGAGAAGAAAGTGAATAGTGTTTTAAACGAGTATTCAAAAGCACAGCAAGCGGAACCTATTCCTCAAATTATCAGAGAAAGATTCGGTTTTCACGATTGCGTGGTAACGGAGCTTACAATTGGTACAAATGTTGTCATGTGTCTCGATACGCGGGGAGGATTCACCAGTTTTAATAGGATTACTTTTACTGTGTCTGAAATTATAAAACAGGACGAACACATTGTGGGAAGTACATGGATTTATGATGAGCTGTATAGCACGGAAAACGGTTATGAAGCCCATATGCTATTAGGGGCAGGCGAAGGGATGCCAGAGCTTATTCTTCGCTGTAATGATATAATTATCGAAAAAAGTGAAGGATTTAGCTGAAAAGGCCATTGCTAAATTCCGATTTATCGCTCAGATTATAAGTAATGCCCCGCCGGCCAGAAAAAATCTTTTTTCACTATTTCGAACAAATTTCATAATAAAAGAAATGAAATTAAATAATGAAAATAAATTATCAGCTTAGATTTTCCTGGCAAACAAATTCCAATTAGCTGATAATATATCTTTGCTTATTCATTTTCTTCTCCTAAAAATTTCTTCCCATCACTGCTCAAATTTTTGATATACTTTTCAGGCTCCTTAATAA
>JAIMBU010000217.1 GCA_023511325.1 Gorillibacterium sp. | reverse complement strand
ATTCAGTCCTTATATCAACGGTACCTTAATGAATCACAGAATCCCGAATCCAGCATTAGCCCTTTGTACTATAGTGTTGGCAGAATATCCTTTGTTTTGGAGATCACCCCAGAAGGAGAACTGGCTAATGTGGTAGATCTCCGAGAGGTAAACGGTAAAAAGCTCGTTACTACAAAAGTAATTGTTCCAGAGCAACCAGGAAGGGCTAACGGAATCAAGCCCTTTTTTCTATCCGATAAAGCTGAGTATATACTCGGTCATTACACGCTGTCCGATAACGAATCGGAGCAAGCCAAGAAAATAGCTGATGCTCGCAGCAAATTTGCTGGTAGTAAGACGTTACATGAAGCTATACTCGCGTCATCTCCAGATACCACCTCACTTGCGATCCTTGCCTTTTTCGCAAAGTGGAAGCTGGATGAAATTCGTAGTCATCCCCAACTGCAGGCCATTCTTGTGGATTTGGACAAGGGATTGGATACAAATCTATTATTTCGCGTACTTGGTGAACGTGGCTTTGCCCATGAGCAAGAGACAATCAAGACAATATGGCGTCAATATCGTGAGCAAGAGCAACCAGATATGAGTTCGAGCAGTCAATGCTTGGTCAGTGGTCATTTTGGCGAGCCCATCGCTCAAACGCATGATATTAAAATTAAGGGTGTTCGTAATTCACAAGCCGCTGGAGCCGCTCTAGTCTCATTTAATGCTCAATCTTTTGAGTCATATGGTAAATCGCAAAGCTTTAATGCTCCTGTGAGTAAAACAGCGGCATTTGGTTATGCAACAGCACTTAATCATCTGCTCGCATCTGAACGGAATCGCATCGTCAACTTTGGTGGGATGACGGTTGTGTTCTGGGCTGATCCTTCACCAGCCAGTGCAGCGATGGAAGAGTTTTTTGAAGAATTTTTTGGCCCAAGTCAAGCGAATGATGCGGAACAGGCATCCTTAACTGCAAATATTCGCGATGCGATGCTGCGAGTGCGGGATGGAGCTGCTGTGACGGCTGATATGCTTCCGGATGCCAACAAGGGGTTCACCATCCTGGGTTTGTCCCCCAACAATGCGCGGCTTGCTGTAAGGTTCTTCTGGCAGGGTGAATTTGGAAACTTGTTAATGACGATGGGGCAACATGCTGCTGATTTCAACATCGTGGGTCAAGGTGAACGATTTGCCGATACACCAAAAACCTTCCGAATTCTACTAGAAACACTCCGCGTCGGAAGCGACGGCAAGAAGGTTGGGAGCGTACCTGATGCACTTGAAGGCGAAATGTTCCGTTCCATTGTTAACGGCACAGCTTACCCACCGTATTTGTATACCCATATCATCAACCGAATTCGTACTGATGGCATGATCAATCGGTTACGCGCTGCAATTGTAAAGGCTTACTTGATTCGATACGGCAGAATTCAAAATATTCCTAGGTTTGAGGAGGTTTTATCCGTGAGTTTGAATAAGGAGACAACAGATCCCGGCTACCGGCTTGGTCGACTATTCGCTGTTTTGGAGCGGGCGCAACAGGATGCTGCTGGAGGACCAAACCGTTTGAATGCAACCATTAAAGATCGCTTCTTCTCCTCGGCTTCTGCGACACCTGCTGCAGTTTTTCCCAACTTAATTCGTTTGGCAAGTACCCATACAAGCAAGTCCAAGTATGGTGGCTTTCGTGAACGCGAGATGGGGGAAATACTAGACGTTTTTGATCCGGAGAACGGCGGATTTCCTGTTCAATTAAGTATTCAGGAACAAGGATTATTCTTTATTGGCTACTATCAGCAAAAGGAAGAGTTCTTCAGCCACATCAAAAGCAATGAAGCTCCTATACAGATCCAAGTAGAAATGGAAATGGAAATTGAGGCCTAAGCAAGCATCTTAATTAAAAATTTAAACCATTGAAAGGTGATGATCATAGATGAGCACTATTGAAAAAGAACTCACTAATGAGCTTGATTCTCCAAAGGAGCTTGGTAAGAGGTATGAGTTTTCCTTGTTCTTCGATGTAAAGAACGGAAACCCCAATGGAGATCCCGATTCCGGCAATATGCCGCGAATTGATCCTGAAACAGGACACGGAATTGTGACGGATGTGTGCTTAAAAAGAAAGGTGAGAAATTACGTTGAACTGACCAGAGCGGGACAGGAAGGCTTCAATATCTATGTGACCGAGGGTGCGGTACTCAATGAAAAGCAGCGCAGAGCTTACAAAGCATTGCGTCCTAACGATGCAGATACTAAGGAATTGAAGCCAAAGGATAACGCTCAGGCTCGCGAGCTTACCCGCTGGATGTGTGACAACTTTTTTGATATTCGCACCTTTGGCGCTGTAATGACAACAAAGGTGAATTGCGGGCAGGTTCGCGGACCCATTCAGTTTACCTTTGCCCGGAGCATTGACCCGATTTTCGCTCAGGAGATTACAATTACTCGGCAGGCTGTTACCCAAGAAGGAGCGGACAAAGACCGTGAAATGGGACGCAAGCATGTCATTCCTTACGGACTTTATCGGATGGATGGGTATGTATCTGCGTTTTTAGCGGATCAGACGGGATTTACCACTTCCGATCTAGATTTACTTTGGGAAGCGTTGCTGAATCTTTTTGAACACGATCGTTCGGCCTCTAGAGGTCAGATGGCTGTTCGTAAACTGGTGGTGTTCGAGCATGAATCCGCCTTAGGAAATGCCCCTGCGCATAAGCTGCTTGATCGTGTTTCAGTTAAGCGTCTACACCCGGAGGTTCCGGTTCGATCTTATGAAGATTATGAGATTCGCATTAACAACGAAGGTGCCCCTGCAGGGGTTACCATTACAGAACGAGGATGAACTTCTATACCGAGGATGAGTTGCTGTCGCTTTCAGGGATTCAGCATTATTCCTTTTGCCCGCGTCAATGGGCCTTAATCCATGTGGAGCAGCAATGGGAAGAGAATGTACTGACTTATGAGGGAACGCAAATGCATCGTCGCGCGGATGATCCGTTTATCAGTGAGACAAGGGGAGATGTGCTGATTACGCGCGCGCTTCCTCTTGTTTCATATATGCTGGGTATTTACGGTGTCGCCGATGTTGTTGAGTTCCATGCTGTGATTGATCCATTAGAGAAGAACAAGATTAAGCTCCCGCGCCATAGAGGTTGGTGGGTGCCATTTCCGGTGGAATACAAGCGAGGCAAGCCCAAGGCAGATGATTGGGACGAGGTGCAGCTATGTGCACAAGCACTGGCTTTAGAAGAAATGCTCAATGTTCGAGTGGAAGAAGGAGCGTTATTCTATGGAGAACGGGAGCGACGGGTTCAGGTTAAGCTGACAGCCGGACTAAGAGAACGCGTGGACAGTTTGCTTGCTGACATGCACATGCTGTTTGATCAGGGGAAAACGCCAAGAGCCAAATTTGCTGCCAGATGCAATAACTGTTCATTGGTGGATATGTGTTTACCGAAAATGAAGGTAGACGATTCTGCGAATTATCTGGAAGATTACCTAGCCAACAATTCCGATTGAGAGATGATGAGCTATGCGTAAGTTGCTAAATACGCTTTACGTGACTCTACCAAACAGTTATTTATCCAGAGATGGCGACAATGTGGTTGTTAAGATGGAGGATCGTGATCCTTTTCGAATTCCGGTTAACAATCTGGAGAGCATTGTGACATGTGGATACACGGGTGCAAGTCCTGCCCTTATGCATCTCTGTGCAGAGCGGGGTATTTCTTTGTCGTTCATGGAGGAGAATGGGCGATTTCTTGCCCGTATTCAGGGAAGAGCAAGTGGTAATGTCCTACTCAGGCGCAAGCAATATCGGATGGCTGATGGAGATGAGGCCGTTAAACTGGCAAAAAGATTCATTTTTGCTAAGATTGCTAATTCCAGAGCCGTACTGAAACGGGGGATTCGCGATCACGAAACGGTGATAAGTACGGATAAAGTAGGGCTGGAGGCAGATTTTCTCAAGCGTTACCTGCGTCATATTATAAAGGTGAACACACTTGACGATATTCGGGGAGTAGAGGGAAATGCAGCAAGAAGATATTTCTCAGCGATAAACGAGTTAGTGCTAACAGATAAAGAAAGCTTCTACATGCGGGGACGAAATCGCCGCCCACCTCTGGATCGGATGAATGCTGTGCTCTCCTATCTCTACGCCATGCTACGTTTGGATGTGCAGTCTGCCTTGGAGACGGTTGGCTTAGATCCGGCGGTTGGATTCTTGCATCGTGATCGCCCAGGGCGGCAAAGTCTGGCATTAGATTTAATGGAAGAATTAAGACCGTACATGGTGGATCGTTTGGTTTTATCGTTGATCAACCGCAAACAAATACAGCCAAATCAGTTCCTATTTAAAGAGAATGGTGCTGTCCTGCTCAAGCCTGAACTCAAAAAGGAAATAATCACAGCTTGGCAAACTCGAAAAAAGGATGAAATTCGCCACCCTTATCTCAATGAGAAAATACCACTTGGACTTCTTCCCTATTCACAAGCACTATTACTAGCGCGGACTATCCGCGGGGATCTGTCTGACTACCCTCCATTTCTATGGAAGTAAAGGGGCGTGATGGAGTATGATGGTTCTGGTGACCTATGACGTTCAAACAACAACTCCGCAAGGACGGAGACGGTTACGCATGGTAGCGAAAATTTGTCAAAACTATGGGCAACGTGTGCAGAACTCTGTATTCGAATGTGTAGTTGATCCTGTACAATACAAGGAGCTTCAACTTAAGCTGGGAAAAGCGATTGATCCCCAAAGTGACAGCCTGCGGTACTATTCACTCGGTAGCAATTGGAAGCGGCGCGTCGAACATATCGGAGCGAAAGAGACGTATGATCCTGAAGGCCTACTCTTGCTGGAATGAGAATTTAAAAAGTGCGAACCCCAAGCTCACATGATTTCCCTAGGAGGTTCGCACCCCGCGCCAGGCCTGGGCTAAAGCCGCTTTTTCGATTATGGTAAACTGAAAAACAAGCAGAAAAAATGAGGTTCGCGGAAATGCCCTAAAAAACCCTTATGGAATAAGGCTTTTTTAAGGGTGCTGTCGCTCCCCGTGCGGGAGCGTGGATTGAAACTACTGTGATATTTGTCGGGAGGTTTAGGTATGGTTGGGTCGCTCCCCGTGCGGGAGCGTGGATTGAAACCGGAAACTTGAATTTACGTTCAATACTTCGCGCATCGTCGCTCCCCGTGCGGGAGCGTGGATTGAAACGGGTATTACATCAGAAGAAAATATGGAGATGCTCGATAGTCGCTCCCCGTGCGGGAGCGTGGATTGAAACAGTGCGTGGCTTGGGAAGCAGGTGCTGAATTAATTGGTCGCTCCCCGTGCGGGAGCGTGGATTGAAACCAGAAATAACCATACGTGATTTTACTTTTGATACAGTCGCTCCCCGTGCGGGAGCGTGGATTGAAACCGCAATCCAGTCCGCTACACCAGTCAAACCTATTTTGTCGCTCCCCGTGCGGGAGCGTGGATTGAAACTTGTTTGTAGGGGGAACGAGCGTTCCAACAAATGGAACTGTCGCTCCCCGTGCGGGAGCGTGGATTGAAACGGTTGGAATACCGTAACTATCGCTTATCGCTCCATCCCCGGTCGCTCCCCGTGCGGGAGCGTGGATTGAAACTGTAACTGGTTCCCTTACTTTATCCGGTTGCGGTGTCGCTCCCCGTGCGGGAGCGTGGATTGAAACTTTGTGTTAAGTTACGTAAATCCGCCATCCGTTTAGTCGCTCCCCGTGCGGGAGCGTGGATTGAAACGCGATTTTGTATCGTAAAAGATATGAGAAACACTTGTCGCTCCCCGTGCGGGAGCGTGGATTGAAACCTTTCGAGGTTAAGAGAGACGAAGAGGGATATACCGTCGCTACCCGTGCGGGAGCGTGGATTGAAAC
>JAIMBU010000216.1 GCA_023511325.1 Gorillibacterium sp. | reverse complement strand
ATCAGCTCTTCGATCAGACTGAATTCCTGCAGAAGGATCTCGGCTGCATGCTGGCTGTTTGATGAATCCGTCAAATCGACCACTTTTCCGCTAAAGGACTCTACTTCCTTCTCCATACTTTTGAAGAAACCCGTTGTTAAAGCTCCTAATGGATTGAATGAGGTTTCCTTTTCTATCCCGAAGACACCGCCAATGTTGGTTGCGGCAAAACATCCCGCTTCCAAGCCGTGCTTTTCAATAGATTCGTATACGGCTTTAGCCGTATAGAACAGCAGGTTAAAATTGTTGTCCACTTCCTTTGCCCATTGTTCATCCTCAGAATCAAAATAGGAAAATTCTTGAGACAAGGGATACAGATAAATAAATCCATGCACATCCTTCAGCCTGTCCTTGGCTTCTTCAAGGGATTTTTTAAAGCGTTCAAGGTTAGCAAAATCTGTTCGTATGCCTGCGGCTCCATACCGCTCCGGATCTGGGGAAATGACACTCACTTCCGCACCCTGATGGGTGATCATATCCGTTAGCTTTGCGGTGACTTCTCCGCCCAGCCTATCCTCAATGACAATAAAGCTCTTGCCCTTGAACAAAAACTTCCTTCCGTCAGCTTCATCGTATTCCCGTTCTACCGTTACAGGCACATAGCGTAATGTCACTTGAGCGTTGCTATACTTTTGCAGCTTTTCGTAAAGCTGCTCATCCGTCAATTCCTTGCTTTTTGTCTCCACAGCGCTGGAGGGATTATCCTCAATGCGGCTTATGGTGTACGCGACAATCTTATGGATGGTGTTGAACTGCTTGATGTTGAGGTCGGGGTTTACCTCATAGCCAAATATTTCCCTGATCTGCACGAAGATCTCAGCCTGCTTGACTGAATCAATGCCCAGGTCCGCTTCCAGATCGAGTTCCCCTTCCAGCATCTCGACCGGGTATCCTGTCTTTACTTGAACAATCCTCTTAACCTGGGCCTCTACCTCTTGTTGACTAAATGCAGGTTGAACCGGAGCAGCACTTATAGATGCCTCCAGAACGTCGCTCCCTGCCTCTACCTTCGACTCTTCCAGTCGGCTCAAGGTATACGCTATGATTTTGTGGATGGTGTTAAACTGCTTGATGTTGAGATCGGGGTTTACTTCATAATCAAATGCTTCCCTGATCTGCACGAAGATCTCAGCCTGCTTGACCGAATCAATGCCCAGGTCCGCTTCTAGGTCGAGCTCCCCTTCCAGCATTTCAACCGGGTATCCCGTCTTTACCTGAATAATCTTCTTAACCTGAGTCTCCACTTCTTGTAGACTGATTGCGGGTTGAGCCGGAGTACTACTTATGGATGCTTGCCCGACACCACTTCCTGCTTTTACCTTCGACTCTTCTAGGCGGCTTAAGGTATACTCTACGATCTTATAGATGGTATTGAACTGTTTAATGTTGAGATCGGGGTTTACTTCATAGTCAAAAGCTTCCCTAATCTGCACGAAGATCTCAGCCTGCTTGACTGAATCAATGCCCAGGTCCGCTTCCAGGTCGAGCTCCCCTTCCAGCATTTCAACCGGGTATCCTGTCTTTACCTGAATAATCTCCTTTACCTTGACTTCAACCTCACTGTTGCTGATTGCAGAGGTGTTCGAAGCTACAGTCGCCGAAGCAGTACCTGCTTCGACAGTGGGCTGCCGTAACTCTACCTTCTGTAACACCACTGCGGATTTCAATTCGGCTGAAAGGACAGATAGTTGATCAGCATCTGTCAGCCCTAGCTTTGATCTAATTGTACTGGCAATTGTCCGTAAAGATATGTTGTCATCCAGCGGGATGGCATGTTCATCCAAGACAAATTCAGCCCGGATCTTCTCAATGATTGTTTTGAATACCTGGTTGGTCAATGCTAGCTCCAGCTTGACAGGCATAGCCGAAATGGAAATATAGTGTAAGGGATAGCCTGTTGCCAATTGAACGATAGCCTTGATCGTTTCCTCGACCCCAGTCTGATTAACCCCTGCGCTGAGCTCCACTTTCGGTTCAAACGCTACTTCCTCATGGGAAGGACCAACCAACTTATTCACGGTCAAATAAGCGATGACCCGTTCAAGAGAAGCTTCATCACCGACGGCAGCTACATTGGACGCATGGGCGTATATCTGCTTACCATTCAGTATGTTTTTAACAAGCTTGGTCAGGATATCCTTTGGTCCTACCTCTATAAATAAGTTTGCACCATGCTCTTCATGTAGCCTTGAAACGATGTCGCAAAAGCTAAAAGGCTGGACGAGCTGGCTTGATAATAGGGAGGCCATGGTTTCGGTTGTGAACTGGTGATCGTTGTAAAAATCGCCCAATATCGTAGAAAACACTTTTACCTTCGGCGGTTGGAACGTAAACTCCAGAAGCCTCTTATGATAATATTTCACCGCTGGTTCCAGAAGCTTTGAGTGGAAGGCATGTGAAACCGCAAGCTTGTTGCAGGTTACCTTCTCCACCTCAGAGTTTGCTGCGATCTTATCTATTGCTTGGAGCGTACCAGAAATGACAACCTGATCAGGCGAATTATGAAGACTGATGATGTAATAATCATCGATGCCCTCAAGCACCCTTTTCAGTTCGGCGCTTTCCCGGCTTGCCTTAAGGCTGATCATTGAGCCCCTTGCGGATCTGTTAATTTTGTTCAAGGAAATTGCCCGGTAGTAAGCGATCTTCAAAGCATCGGCAAAAGAAACCACATCAGCTGCGGCAAGTGCGGCTACTTCTCCGAGACTGTGACCCAGATGGAAATCCACTTCTCTGCTTAGGGTCTTCATCAATCGATAAATCGCGATATTCGCCATGATAATCGAGGGCTGCATAACCTCTGCTGTTAACATTTTTTTCTCAACAACAAGCTTTCGCTCCTCATCATCATAAAAAATCAAATCAGTCAGCTTCTTGCCGGTTAACTTTTTGTATACTTCATCCGCTTCATTAAGCGTATCCTTGACGACAGGATGAATTTCGGCAAGCTGCTTCAACATATTGGGATATTGGGATCCATGTCCAGTAAACAGAAATACGGTCTTGTTCACTTTCGGCATTGGGCTTTCGCTTAAATAGATGCCCTGGGATTCGAGCAAGCTATAGTTGATCGCTGTCATATTCATCCGTTTGTCATCTCCTTTAGATAATACCGAATTCTTTGCCGCATTTTTCAAGCTTGTCAAGGGCGATATCGATTTCCTCGTCACTTAAGGAAGAGGTAATAGTTGCTCTGAACCTGGCCTTGTTCATGGGAACGGCGGGGAATATAGCAGTTGCAATATATACCCCCTCCGCCAGCAGCATTTTGGTCATTTTCATTGTCGTTAGGTCATCTCCTATATGAATGGGGATAACTGGCGACAGACTATTCTGAATGTCATACCCGAGCTCCAACAATCCCCTTCTAAAACGGAAGGTATTATGCCAGAGCTTTTCCTTTCTCCATGTTTCCTTCTCGATCAGCTCCAAGGCTTTGATCACTCCGGCAATATTAGACGGCGGCATGCTTGCACTAAAGATATACTGGTGGGCATTGTGCTTGATATAATCGCATGTATTTTTGTCGGAAGCTATGCATCCACCGACGCCTGCGGCAGTCTTACTAAACGTAGCCATTTTAATATGCACCTTATTCTCAACGTTAAAGTGCTCGGACACTCCACGACCCGTAGCCCCAAAGAAGCCAAGGGAATGTGCTTCGTCAACCATGATGCTTGCGTCGTATTTTTCAGCAAGTTCTACGATTTTGTCCAGCTTGGCAAGATCTCCATCCATGGAATACACGCCATCCACAACAATCAGCTTCTTTTTGAAGGAATCGCTTTTGGTCAATATGTATTCAAGCTTCTCCATATTGTTATGTTCGAAAATTCTAACCTGGCCATTGGACATTTTAATCCCATCGACAATGCTCATGTGATTCAACTGATCGGTAATGATCACTGTCTTCTCATCTGAAGCCAAAGAGGTGATTGCCGCCAGATTCGTCATATATCCGGTGCCCACTACCACAGCATCCTCCGTGCGCAAATACTCTGCGACCCGCTCCTCCAGCTTCTTATGCAAAAGCGTCGTTCCATTATGCAGTCTTGCTCCACAGGTTCCCGATCCATATACATCAAGCGCATCCTTCATAGCTTGAATGACTTCTGGGTGTGTAGACAGCCCAAGATAATTATTCGAAGTAAGCATAATGACCTGCTTGCCGTTATAACCTGTTTTCCCTGCTTGCGGACCTTCAAAGGGGGGCTCAAAAACGTACATATCTTGCCTTTTCCCCTCTTTAATCGGAGCTAAGAATGTGGCGAAGTCCTCTTCGTAACCATTTGTCACTGGCGCGGTTTTCAACATTAAAATTCCACCTTTCGCTTCGCTTTTTTTGATAGACATCACATTACTGAATGGTTTTCAGCTTCCTCATCAGATCATCGTTCGACTTATAGACAACAGCAAGCCTGTACTTGCAGGTTAAAACATCCTCTGGAGAATCAGAGTAAATTTCTAACGTGTCCACTACCCTATTTATCTTTCTGCGTAAATTGTCAAAATCGTCATCGCCTGCATAATAAGTCTTTACACTAGAGACATACCAGGATTGCTCATGTCCAAGCTTCTCGCTAGCAACCGAATGCAGTTGGTTATCGTTATCCGCCGTATCCAGCAAAAGCGCATAATCTCCTCCCAAAATGGAGTGTGAATAGACGCCTGTCAGATGAGTTTCTTTACTCCGTTCACTATCAACTTGATCAAGTTGCCCAAATCCCTTGTGATGAAGCGAAAGAACAGCCTTAAGCATTAAAAATCCAGAATGGGCACCAAAGTAAAACTGGTGTTTTCCCGAAGGATTGCCGAAGCTGTTGCAGCAGAGTGAGTAATCCAGCAGATCCTCTATCGTTCTCCCTTTCTCCTTGCCGTACGTAGCCTTTTGCTCAAACCCGGCTTCACCGATCAGCCCTTTGATTCTTGCATAAACCTTTTCTCCGGGTTTTACATCGCTGTATTTTTTTAGAACAAAGAAAACGGAGCCCTCAGCCGGTATAAACTCTCCCAGACCTGTCATACATTTAGGGCAATTGTCCTTGAACACGCCCTTGATCATGTTGAAGAACTCTAAAAATTCCGGAGTCATATTGGCATGAACCCCACCTACAATAGCCGTATTGTTTTCTCCCGATGAAAGGCTCAGAATCCCCTGCTCCAAAGCGCTCATAAATGAGGTGGTATCGGAATCGATCACCATATTCGGGCCATTGACATTGAAGAAGTTGGCTATCCTTCCGGCGATAATGTTGTCCATATACCCCGGTAGAGTATCCTCACCGACTTTCGGTATGTAGCTTCTGAATTGGGTCGTAATATCTTCAAGGATCGCGTTCTTGACATGATCGGGAAGATTCTTGAACTGAGGAATCTGCTTGATGATTTCGATATACTCGACAAAACGGATTCTTAAATCTGCCATGACAGACGATTCCAGACCTAACATAGCGCCAATGTAAATGCCTGTTTTCGCAGGTTCCAGCTTCTCTTGCCCATATTCGGAAATAGCCTCTCCGGCAGCAATAAGAGCCAGTTGCTGACTTTTATCAATTTCCGGAAGAATGATAGGTGGGATTTTAAATTTTATACTCGGGAATTTGAGATCCTCAACAAAGCTTGCTTCAATCTTTCCTTCCGCGTCAAAAATATCATTGATATCCTTATTCCAGCGATTTTCAGGATAACCGCTACGAAATTCAAAGGGAGCAGCCACTTTCTCCCACCACAGGGCTTTACCTGCTCCCCGACTATCGACGACTCCGATACCGACTACGGCAATATCTGTTTTCTCACGCGCTAGCGCATCTGTTTGGTTTAACGTGTTCACAAGCTTCGTATGGTATGGTTCTAGGT
>JAIMBU010000021.1 GCA_023511325.1 Gorillibacterium sp. | reverse complement strand
GTTCTCCCATGGGTAATCCCATTGATGATTCTTTTCATCTGGCAACTGACAACCGCTTATAATCTGGTCCGCGCCAATATTCTCCCGGAACCTTTGCAAGTGGCAGAGACGTTCGTTAAGCTGCTCCGCAATGGGGATTTATTACGCTATGTGGGAAGTAGCTCACAGCGAGCATTAAGCGGATTTCTTATTGGGGGTGGGATTGGTTTCGTTCTTGGACTCTTGACGGGGTTGTCTATTTGGTCAGAGAGGTTGCTGGATTCCTCCATTCAGATGCTGCGGACCATTCCCCATTTGGCCCTTATCCCTCTGGTTATCCTCTGGTTTGGTATTGGCGAGGAAACAAAGCTGGTTCTGGTGTCCCTAGGGGTGTTCTTTCCCATCTATATTAATACCTTCCACGGCATTAAATCCATCGATCCCGAGCTTATGGAGATGGGCCGGGTATATGGTCTAAAAGGCTTTGCCTTGTTCCGGGATGTGGTCCTGCCAGGCGCTCTTCCAACGATACTTGTCGGGGTGCGCTACGCACTCGGAGTCATGTGGCTCACACTTATTGTTGCCGAAACAGTAGCGGCGGACTCGGGTATCGGGTACATGGCATCACAGGCTAGAGAATTTATGCAGATGGATGTCATTGTCCTGAGCTTGATCGTATATGCAGCTCTCGGAAAATTATCTGATTTGATTGCCAAGCTGATGGAGTATCACTTTCTTAAATGGCGTCTTGCCACCAACAAAAAGGAAACAAGGGGGCAATTATCTCATGTTATCGAAAAAAAAAGACGCACAGCTTCGAATACATAATCTGCAAATGGAATTTGACGGAAATCCAGTGCTTCAGGATCTTGATCTTACCATTGGTCAAGGGGAATTTATTGCTATAGTTGGTCGGAGCGGCTGTGGCAAGAGTACGTTGCTAAGGATAATCGCCGGTTTGGAGCAGCCTGTCGCAGGAGTTGTCAATTGGCAGGATGACACAATCAAGGGAATAAATGATGACATCAGGGTATTGTTTCAGGATGCTCGACTGCTGCCCTGGAAGAAAGTGCTCGATAACGTCAGGATTGGCACATTCAAAAAAGATCGGGTGCTTGCCGTAGAAGCACTGCATCAGGTTGGTCTAGGTGATCGGGGAGATGAGTGGCCCCATGTTCTATCAGGAGGGCAGAAGCAGAGGGTCGCTCTAGCCCGCGCTTTGTCTGGTAAGCCAAAGCTTATGCTACTGGATGAGCCACTGGGAGCGCTGGATGCACTGACCCGCATTGAGATGCAGCAGTTGATTGAGAAGTTGTGGCTGGAGCAGGGATTCACAGTAATTCTGGTGACGCATGATGTCAGTGAGGCCGTTGCGCTGGCAGATCGGGTTCTGCTGATTGAACAAGGTAGAATTGCTATGGATACCCGAATCTCCCTGGCCCGACCAAGAGAAAGGGACAGCGGCTTTATTCATTATGAGAAGTTGATCCTGGATCGCATCATGGTGAAGGAGAAGCCGCAGTATGACCTCCAGTCACAGCTTGTCTATACCATATGAAGTTATAGGAAGTTAGTTGAAGTTAGACAGCAGAATGAATAAAGAACTGCACGGTTGATTAAAGGACAAACGAAAGGTGGACGCTATTATGATGAAACGAATACAACAACTCACAAATCGAATGATTCCACTGCTTTTGCTGACAGGAATGCTTGCCGGTTGCGGCAGCACGGAATCATCGGGTTCCTCAAGCGAAACGACTTCTCCACTAGCCAACGTTGCTACATCTTCAGCCAAGACGGTTGTTGAAGCATCTGCCAAGCCAGAGATTGACTTGAGCAAGGTGACAATTAATGTCGGTCAAACCAGTTGGGCTACCTACGAGAAGGGTTTTAAGGAGGCTGGTCTGTTGGACACCCCTTACAAGATTGAATTTAGCGTTTTTCAGGGAGGCAATCTACAGATGGAGGCCATGGCTGCGGGTCATTTGGATCTAGCAACCAGCAGTGAGATTCCGCCTATATTTGCAGCGCAAGCGCAAAACGGTGGAAACTTCAAGATCATTGCGGTTCGCGAAGGAAGCACGCTCCAACAAGAGCTGGTGATTCCTAAGGGCTCCCCCATCAAGAGTGTAGCAGACCTGAAGGGGAAGAAGGTAGCTTACGTAGGAAACACGACAGCTCATTATTTTTTGCTTAAAATGCTGCAGACGGCGGGCCTTGGTTGGAAAGATATCGAGGCTGTTAATCTCACGACTTCCGATGGTCTGACAGCATTGGTCGGAGGCAATGTGGATGCTCTGGCAAGCTACGGTAATGCGATTATATCCGCCCACCAGAACGGAGCTACAACACTTGCCAGCGCCAAGGATATTTTATCCGGAAACTTCACCCTTCAAGCCACACCTGCTGCCCTTCAGGATGCGGGTAAACGGGCGGCGATTGTAGATTTTCTAAAACGATTGGATCAGTTCCACGAATGGACGCGCAATAATCAACAGAAATGGGCAGAGATTACTGCAGAGAATACCCATCAGCCTGTGGAAACAGCGCTTAATACGCTTATAGAAGGAGAAACCCAACGGCCGAGCAGAGTCGTTCCCATCACGCTAAAGGCCATCAGTTCTATGCAGGATGTGGCCGATACTTTCAATGAGGTAGGGCTGCTGAAGCAGAAGATTGACGTCAGCACATTCTGGAGTCAGGAATTAAATGAGGAAATCAAGAAAATCGGAGAGTAGAGCCGTTCATGCTTCTATGGAGAAAAAGGTAGGCTGACCTTCCTGTGGGAGCATCATTACATAGGCAAGAGCACATGCAGCCTCGGGTTACGTTTTTGCGAAGCTATCCTAAACAAACAGAAGGAAGGCGAGGACCATCTGCCCATTGCCGTATAGAAGCTGTCTCGAGAGCATTAACCCTTATATTCCTGGAAAACGCCTGGAGGAAGTGACCAGGGAGTTGGGGCTCCAAAGCGTGGTCAAGCTGGCCTCTAATGAAAACAACATGGGCTGCTCTCCCCGAGTGAAGGAAGCAGTGGCAGCCGTGCTTGATGCGCCCTCCAGGTATCCCGATGGTAATTGCACCGAGCTTAGAAACGAGCTCTCCAGCCAAACGGGATTAAAGCCGCAGCAATTTATTATTGGTGCAGGCTCCTTTGAGCTTATCGCCTTTGTTGCGGAAACCTTCATTGCCCCGGGTGATGAGGCGATTATGCCTTACCCTTCTTTTTCTTGGTATGGTACCGTCACCCGCATAAAGGACGGAAGGATCATTCAGGTTCCGCTCGGCGACCATCAGGTTGATTTGGATGCCATCAGGCAGCGGATTACGGATAAGACCAAAGTAATCTGGCTATGCAATCCTAATAATCCTACAGGCACCATCTTTACTGGTGAGCAGTTGGCCGCCTTTCTGGCGGAGGTTCCCCGGCATATAGTGGTCGCTGTTGATGAAGCCTATTGCGATTTTGTCACCGGAGATGGCTTCCCGGATACCCTTCAATGGATTGAGCAATACAGCAACCTGATCGTGCTGCGTACTTTTTCCAAGATACACGGGCTGGCCTCACTGCGGATTGGATATGCCGCGGCGAGTGAGGAAACGGTGGGGTATATGAACCGGGTTCGACAGATTTTTAATGTTAACGCCGTAGCACAGGTTTCGGCAGTGGCCAGCTTAAGGGATGCCGAATTTCGGGAACGGGTCTATGCGAACAACCAGGAGGGGAAGGCGTTCCTCTATAGCTCCTTTAGTGACTTGGGACTCGAATACATTCCGACGGAAGCCAGCTTTATCATGGTTCATGTGAAACGAGATAGCGAGGAATTGTTCCAGCAGCTTCTGCGCGAGGGTGTCATTATCCGCCCGGGCAGCGGCTACGGAATGAACGAATGGCTGAGAGTAACCATCGGTACCGAAGAGGAGAACCGGATATTTATTGCCGCACTCTCGAAAGTACTGCAAAAGTCAGTGCTGAGCGCAACCGGCTGACAAAATAAAGATAATGGAAGGGAGAGATTGGATATGATCGCAGCAAAAGCTCCGGAAAAGTACTGGAATGAACCAGGCGTACTGGCAAGAGGTGGAGAATTGATCGCTTCTTTCGCCAGCAATGCCTGGATACTGGCAGGTAAGACAGCGCTGGCGGTGGCAGGAGAAGTATTCATGAAGAGTCTCACTGAGCAGGGAATTGCCTATGAGGTTCAAACCTATGAGGGCTATTGCACCTTGGAAGATATTAAAATATTCGCTTGTGAGGTGCAGGCTTCAAAGGCTGACGTCATTATTGGAATTGGCGGAGGTAAGATTCTGGATACGGTTAAGGCGATCGGTGACCAGCTTAAGCTTCCCGTAGTGACAGTGCCTACTATTGCGGCCACCTGTGCGGCATGGTCAGCGCTTTCTGTTCTGTATACTCGTCAAGGAACGCAAACGGGTGGATCGATCTTGGAAAAGTCACCCAAAATCGTATTGGCGGATACAGCGATATTAGCAAGCGCTCCGCCCCGGTACATTGCGGCGGGAATCGGCGATACACTGGTCAAATGGTATGAAGCCGCCCCTAGTGTGGGAAACAAACCAGAAAGTATTCATGCGCGAGCAGGGCTCTTAACCTCTAAGCTGGCGTTGGATATACTGGAGGAGTTCTCCATTGATGCATACCTGAGCGCCGGCAATGGAGAGGCAACGGACGCCATAACGGAAGTAACCAACGCGATCATTTTCCTGGCCGGTCAGGCCGGCAGCCTGAGCGGAGGGAAGCAGCGGGCCTCTATTGCCCATGCGATTAATAACAGCTTGACTAAACAGCATGAGACTCACGTCCGTTTGCACGGAGAGAAGGTTGCGTTTGGGTTGGTGGTACTGCTGTTTCTGGAGGGGTACAGCCAGACGCGAATTGATGCGGTCGCCCATTTGCTGCATGATCTTGGCTTGCCGCTGACGCTTCGTGAGTTGGGCTTCGAGAGCAAACTGGCGGAGAAGGCGGCATTGGTCGCACAGGGTGTTGCGATCCCGGAAGCGGCCTTGGCGGACCTTTCCTTCATAGTCACCACGGAGCTATTGGAAAAGGCGATTCTGAATACCGATCTGACTGGACAGCGTATTGCGCAGCGGTCTGCAGATACGGTTAAGCTTTTTCAAGCCGTATGATCAAGGATCCCTTCGATTTTGACCAGCCGATCAGCAGAGAAAACACGAATTCAGCGAAATGGAACTATCTGCTGGAATCCGTCGGCGTAGAGGATGTACTGCCCATGTGGGTGGCGGATATGGATTTTGAGACGGTTCCAGAGGTCAAGAAAGCCCTCATGGAGAGAGTGCAGCATGGTATTTATGGTTATACGGCTCGGTCACAGGGTTATTACGAGGCGATCATCGACTGGAATCAGAAGAGAAACGGCTGGCGAGTAGAGAAGAAGTGGATCACCCATAGTACAGGTGTGGTTAACGCCTTATACACAACGATTCGCGCCTTAACCAAGCCCGGTGACGGTGTGCTGGTCCAACCGCCAGTCTATCATCCCTTCTATCGTGCCATAAGTAAGAATGACTGTCAGGCTGTCCTTAATCCCCTGAAGGTTGTAAACAACCGCTATGTTCCCGACCTGGATGATTTTGAAGCCAAGCTTAAGGGCGGCAATGTTAGATTATTCATTTTGTGCAATCCCCATAATCCTGTCGGCAGAGTGTTCACAAGAGAAGAGCTTACAGCCATGGGGGAGCTCTGTCTGCAGCATGATGTTATCATCGTATCCGATGAAATTCATTCTGACCTTGTTTATAAGCCCTATCGCCATATTCCATTCACCACTTTATCCAAGGAGCTCGCTCAAAAGACAATTGTATGTACGGCTCCCAGCAAGACGTTCAATCTTGCCGGATTATCCACATCGAATATTATTATTCCTAATGATGATCTCAGAGGCCAATACGATATGGCGTGCGAGCAGGTGGCCATGAAGGGTTTAAATATCTTCGGCGCGGTTGCCTGCGAAGCAGCCTATAGGCATGGAGAGGTCTGGCTAGACCAACTGATGGACTATTTGGATGTGAACAGGGAGTATGCAGTGAACTTTATTCAGACAAAGCTTCCTCGGCTTAAGGTTTATAATCCGGAAGGCACTTATTTCCTCTGGCTAGATTGCAGTAGCTTAGGTCTTAACAATGGTCAATTGGAAAAATTCATGCTGCACAAAGCGAAGCTCTGGTTTAATCAAGGGCATATCTTTGGAGTGGAAGGAAACGGGTTTGTCCGAATAAACATCGGCTGCCAACGCTCGACAGTGGAAGAAGCGTTAAATAGGCTAGAACAGGCAGTCCGAACAATTACTTAGCCGTTAATTCGTCATGAATGCATAGATAAGAACCATGCTGGAGTTAACTGTTTCATGACTCAGGAACAGTTATTAATTGAACAGAAACAAAGGCAGTCCAAATGCGAGAAGCTCGCTCGGACTGCCTTTGTTTCTTCTTATTTATTGATGAATTGAAGCCTCACCGGAAGTATTGATGCTGAGCGCCTCACCAAGCAGTGGGGACGGAGTTCCGCAATAGAGCACCTCGAGACGATGTAGCGCACGAGTTGAAGCCACATAAAGGAGCTTGGCATCCCGCGTATCCGCACGGTAATGCAGATCATCCACATCAGTCAGCACAACAGCATCGAATTCCAAGCCCTTGGCCAAGTAGGCAGGGACAACGGATAATCCGCCGTCATAGCGCAAGCGACCTGCGTGGATTAGGTTGGCTTCCATTCCTGAAGCAGCAAGCGCCAGATGGGCTTCTTCCGCCTCTTGAGCCGTTCGCGTGATCACGGCTATTGTACCTGCTATGCCTTCTTCCCGTAAACGAAGCACAGTCTTACACAGCGTTGGAAGCCTAACTGCTTTTGTCTTCAAGGCGGTGATCTGAACAGGTTTCCCGGTACGGAATACCGGCACGGCTAAAGAATCCGTCATTCCACCTTGGGTGAGCACTCCGTTGGCAAATTCGATAATCTCAGTTGTGGAGCGATAACTTCGGTCCAAGCGATAGAAATCGCGCTTATCCGCCTCGAACAGGTCAAAGAATTCATCCCATGAATGAATTCCCTGATAATCGTGTATGCCCTGCGATAGATCGCCGAGCACGGTGAATGAGCCGCTTGGAACGTGATTCTTGAGCAAAGCAAGCTGAAAGGGGGAGAAATCCTGGGCTTCATCGATGACGGCATGATCGAAGCGATCGATGCTCTCAATCCCCGACCAACGGTCAAGGATGTAGAGCAGTGGAGCCAGATCATCGTTGGTCACGGTTTTCTTCTTGAGCTGCTTATAGGTCTGTTCAGCAATGTGAAGAGGAATGTTGGGTTTAACAGAAGCAGCAAGCTGCTCCGATGAATCAGATGGATCGAACAATTGAGTATAGAAGGAGAGCGGACTCAGAACAGGCCAATGCTTGAGATAAGACTTTAGCCGGGCGGAGGCTTTTTTCTTGCGCTCCTTGCGAATATTTGGATCGGCAGTTTTGTCCAATTCCATCTCCAGCCAACGCTTGATCCTAGCTTCCGTCCGTTCCTTGCGCTTCATCAACGGATAATGCCGGAGCTCCTCGTAAAACCAGATGCGGATCTGACGGGCGGTCAGCATGGCCGTACCCTCCCAAGGCTCAAAGTTAAGCTCGGGGAGAAAGCTAGCTTCCATATGGTCGAGAGCAACATCTAGCAACGCCATAAAGGCGATCGAGCCCTTGAACCGACCAGGTGGAGGACTCTTTAAATCGGAAGCACCTTTACCCAGAGCAAACCAGTGACCATAGGACGCAGCAGCATCTGACAGCAACACGCCGTCCAGCTTGGCCAGTGCCCAATCGGTGAAAACGGTCTGTTGGATATGGCCTACACCTAACTCTGGGAGCACGCCGGAGATGTAATCAAGGAACATCCGGTTGGGTGCAAAGATAATCATTCGTTCTGCTCGCATGCTCTCCCTATAACGATACAGCAAGTAAGCAAGCCGATGCAGAGCAACCGTTGTCTTGCCGCTACCGGCCACTCCCTGAATAAACAGGGCCTTGCTACGGTCTGCCCGAATAATCCGGTCCTGCTCCCCTTGAATGGTCGAGACAATATCCCGTAGCTTATTATCTTTGTTCTCACCCAAGCGATAAAGCAGGAACTCATCTGCTACTCCGCCCGACTCGCCTTCTTGGCCGAGACTATACGAATCGACAACCCGCAACAGCTCTCCATCACGAATAACCATATTCCGCTTCAGATGCACATTTCCTTCTACTGTGCCATCGGGTGACTCGTAGGCAATCGCCTCTTCACCACCATTAAAGGCATAGTACAACTCTGCTACTGGAGCTCGCCAGTCAATGACCAGTAATTGGCCGTTCTGCGAGTTTTCTAGCCCTCTTTTGCCAATGTAAAGAGCTTCTGGTTGTGCGGTTTTTTGTTCCTGGAAATCGAGCCGACCAAAGTAAGGCTCTGCCGACATTCTCGTCAGATTATGACGAGTCTCCTCGCGGACGCTTTCGAGCACTTGCTCCGTATAGTCGTCCCCTCGGTACCGGGCAACGCGATTCAGCCTTGTGAGTTGTTTGCGGATTTCTTCCGAGGTTCTTTGCAGCCGTGGCTGCTCTTCCAGATAGGCACTTTGATTCGTCTCTGTCAAAATCAGTTACCTCCGTGGACTTCGTTTTTGCCCATCCGATTAGAAAGACAGAATTTCACTATAGCACAATGGGTCTGCTGGTCGCAATGAAAGCCTTGACATTGTGGCTTAAGACTGAAAAAAAGGATAGAACAAACCGTTTATGTGGTTATCTAGGATCAATTCAAGATAAAACAACAACTTAACAAATAAAACAACATTTTTACATAGCAATATCATCTGCTTAACAAATGGGACTTAAAATAGGAATAAGAGGAAGGAGGCAGAAAAAAGCAGGAACCCGTTTCTCAAATGTTAAGCAACATAACGCAACATTCATTTCATATTGGTAGTATGGGTAAGTCAACCTAGATTCTAAATAAAACATCATGAAAACATATGAATCAACAAGAAAACAACGAAGCAGGTGCTGCAATTGAGCAAAACTATCGTTATTGTGTTAGATGGTTTGCGGTACGATGTAATGGTATCCTCCATGGGTTATCTAAATCACCTGGTGGAAAAAGAACGGGCTGCTTTCTATAAAGTAGAGTCTGAGCTACCTAGCTTATCGAGGCCTTTATATGAAGTATTGCTTACTGGAACGCCGTGTTTTGTTAACGGCATAACGTCCAATCAAGTTGTACGTTTGTCTCGCCAGCAAAGCGTTTTTCATTTGGCAAGCAAGGCCGGGCTGAAGACAGCTGCCGCCGCTTACTATTGGGTAAGTGAGCTTTATCAGAAAGCGCCATTCGATTATTTTGCCGATCGGATTCAGCATGATGAAACGTATCCGATTCAGCATGGCATGTTCTATTTTGAAGACAGCTACCCGGATTCCCACCTGCTTGCCGACGGTGAGTATCTGCGAAGAGTGTATGATCCTGATTTTCTCTATATCCACCCGATGAACATAGATGATACGGGTCACAAATTTACAGCCGATTCCGCCGCGTATCGGGGACAAGCGCTAAAGATGGATAGCATGCTGGCGCTGCTCATACCACAATGGATCGAAGAGGGTTATCACATCCTGGTGACCTCGGATCACGGGATGAATGAAGACGGGCAACATGGAGGGACAGGTGAAGGGGAGCGCAATGTTGGATTACTCGCGATCGGCTCCCGGTTTACCCCGGGACGCTATACGGATGAGTCCTTGCCACAGCTCGCACTTGCTTCGCTAATGTGTAATCTGCTTGATATTTCGCCATCGGCGGACATGGCCAACATTCCGGTGCCCGGCTATACTGGACTGCGGAATCTGCCCTAAATACATTCCTTATAAGGAGAGTCGAGAAGAATGGAGAGAAATCGGATGATGAAGAAAGAGAATACAGGAATGGTAACAAGAGGGAAGCTCCTCGGTTTGGTTATGCTGATGTTTGTTATTCTATTGTCTGCATGTTCATCGGATACCAAAAAGGTGGCAGAGGATACAACTGTTAGTCCGGCTGCTGCAGCAGAGGATATCCCGACATTGGCGGAGCTTGTTCCATTAGCGCAAAAAGAAGGTAAGCTAGTTAGTGTAGGGATGCCTGACTCATGGGCCAACTGGAAGGGCACCTGGGACGATTTGAAGTCGAAGTATAACATCGAGCATATCGATACAGACATGTCTAGTGCTGAAGAACTCGCTAAATTTGAAACGGAGAAGAACAGTCCTCCAGATATCGGAGATGTGGGAATTGCCTTCGGACCAGCTGCTGAGGATAAAGGGCTCACCTTAAAGTATAAGACCGAATTCTGGGATGATGTTCCTGCTTGGGCTAAGGATGATGATGGTGACTGGATGCTCGGGTACACAGGAACCATTGCTTTTCTAACCAATACCTCGCTTGTTCCAAACGCTCCAAAAAGCTGGGAAGATATTAAAAACGGTACATTTAAGGTTTCGGTTGGTGATGTAACAAAGGCATCCCAAGCTCAGCATGCTGTATTAGCAGCGGCGATTGCTTTTGGTGGAGATGAAAGCAACCTGCAGCCCGGTATTGATTTTTTCGCTAAGCTAGCAGAGCAAGGACGGATTGCCAAGACTGACGTAACGGTGCCAGTGATCCAAAAGGGTGAAGGCGAGGTTATCCTTCTCTGGGATTTCAATGCACTTGGCTACCGGGATCAGATCGATCCGACGAAGTTTGTGGTTCACGTACCTACGGATGGAAGTATCACCAGCGGTTATGCTTCCGTGATCAACAAGGATTCGAAAAACCCCAATGCTGCCAAATTGGCTCGCGCCTATATTTTCAGTGATGAAGGACAGATTAACCTGGCCCGTGGATATGCACGTCCTATCCGCACTGACGTAAAACTTCCCGAGGATGTCGCTGCCAAAATGATCGATAGCGCTGAATACGTCAAAGCCCAACCGATTAAAGACTTCGCCGTATGGGACAACGCGATCAAGGAGCTGCCGCAGCTATGGCTGGAACAGGTGCAAACAAAAATAAAATAATGCTGCTGGTATTGATCCCGATGCTTGTCTGGATCACAGCGTTTGAACTACTTCCAATTATCCGCATGATTATCATGAGCTTTGAGAACAGTGATGGCCAAGGGTTTACCCTTGGCCAATATGTTAAAAGCTTGACTAGCCCGCTCTACCAGCAATCGATCGTCAACAGTCTGAAAATTTCGGTCATTGCCAGTTTGGTTGCCATGGTAATTGCGATTCTGTGTGCGTACTCGATCACCCGTTTCTCGGTGAAATTTCGTGATCGGATGCTCATGTTATCGAATATGATCACCAATTTCGCTGGGGTTCCTCTGGCCTTCGCTTACATGATCCTGCTAGGCAGCAATGGCATGTTCATCCTGCTGGCTAAGGAACTTGGGTTGACCCACCTAGCCAATTTTGATCTATATTCCGAGACCGGATTGACTCTTACCTACATTTATTATCAGGTTCCCCTTTCTATTTTGCTTGTCTATCCCATCTACTATGGGATCCGCGAGGAATGGCGCGAAGCGTCCGCCCTGCTCGGGGCTTCCACATGGAGCTTCTGGCGTTATATCGGTCTACCGATCATGCTGCCGGGCTTGTTCGGAACCTTCAGTATTCTGATCGCTAACGCCCTCGGCGCGTATGCTACAGCTTATGCTTTGACGGGCATTAACTATAACTTGATGACGATTCGGATTGCTGCACTGGTATCAGGCGATATT
>JAIMBU010000215.1 GCA_023511325.1 Gorillibacterium sp. | reverse complement strand
CTACTTGATTGTTTCCTCTACTTCCTTGATGATGGTATCCCCACCAAGGCTCCGCCATTGCTTCACGAAAGAATCGAAGGAATCCAGTGGGGCATTGCCAATCACGATTTTCAGGAATGTTTCATCCTCAAGCTTCAGCAAGTTGGCCCACCGTGTCTTCATGGTTTCAGTTGGGGAATAGAGCAAGCTCGATACTTCTTCATAGGTGTTGTCAAGTGGTGCTCCACCGATGATATAAGCTTGGTATCCGCCTGTATCTGATAGATTATGTCCATCTGCAATCGCATCAGGGTAATATTTGACAACGGTCCTGTCATCCATGTACTTCTTGGCCATCCCGTATGCCTCTTTAATTTCAGGCTGCAAGGTAGCTTCATTCACCTTTCCATCCAGTGCGTCAAGCATCTGATGTCTGGCGAACGTTACGGCATTAATATCATCTGCGTTAATCCGGAAGATATCGATAGCGTCAGGGATATTGGCCGATTCAACTTCTTTTTCCCAACGGTCGAAAAGCCCTTCGGGAAGATCCGCTACTCGACGAATGACGCCAACTCGCATATTGACGGCCTTTATGATGGCTTCAGGATTCTTGAAGCCTTTGCGAACGACGAGAAAGTTGCGCGATATGGGTTGAAGGTGGGTTACCAGTTTGCCATCCTTATCAGCAGGAGCTGAATAAGCCTTCCACTGAGCATCCGGATTTTTCTCAAACGACTGAGTCAAATCCCCCCAGCCCATCCACCATGGTCCAAAAAACATGCCGTTTTGTCCACTCAAGAATAGTTCTTTCGGATTCTCGCGGAGGAAGAATTCCTTATCGATCAAATTCTTAGCATAGAGGTCACGTAGCTTTGCAAGCGCTTCCTTTGTTTCCGGCTCAATCGAGCCGTAAGTAACCTTACCCTCTGTATTCTTTATCCAGTGGCCCGGGAAGGAATGGAAGGAACTGAAAATGGCATCAAAGCCATTGACGCGATTGCCTTTGTCGTTGGCAAGCTCCGGTGTGTTGGGACCGAGTAAGCCAATGGTATTGTCTCCGCCCATTTTGTTGTCAATGAAGGCTTGGGCAATATTCTCGATATCGTCAATGGTCTTGGGCTCAGGGAGCTTCAGCTTGTCCAGCCAATCCTTGCGCACCCACAACAGCGTATAGGCATCCGCCTTGATCGCAATATCAGGAATACCATATAACCTGCCGTCAAACGTTGCCGTGTTGAGTGAGGCACTCTTGGCAAGATCGATATGCAGCTCCTTCATTTTTGGGGATGCATAGTCATCGAACGCCACCGTTAAGTCTTCCAGCAAGTTTGCCTTCACCAGCATGCGGAGCTGTTCTTCGTTGACCATCATCGCATCGGGGATCTCACGGCTGGCGATGGAGAGCATGACCTTTTGATTGTACGGATCACCATCAACCGCGCTCCATTCACGATTCAGCTTGATGTTTAGCACATCCTCGTAAATCTTCGTCATCCCATTATTCTCGATCGTCTGCCCGGCAGGCAGGGTGATATCGCCTGACGGCAGCTTTTGAGCAATATTAATCGTGATTGGCTCTGTCGACTTGCCGTACGGATCCAACGCTGCTTTATCCGTCGATGGTGCTGCCGTGGAATTGCCATCTGTCGCTTTGTCGGCACCACTTTTCACATTTCCACTGCAAGCGGTTGCAAGAAGCATAATTACAAGTAGTACTCCGATAAGTCCATTCATTCTTTTTTTGTTCATGGTAATCCTCCCGAATTAGGTTATTAATGAATTCGTGCCCATTTGTCACAGTACGAAATACACACTCTCCAGCGGATGATTATTCACTAAGCGTCCGATCAAATTCCAGCTTGAGCACCATCACTTCACCGACAAATTCATTGACCGGAATGTTCCTAATCCGCAGGTAGGGTTTGTCTTTCCAGTACCAAGGTGTGAAATCGACGCTAGCATCCAGGGATTGACCATTATTGAGCAAGGTCGCCTTTAGGGGAACAACATCCCATGGCTTCAGAACAACTGCGTTTGTCTGCAAATCACGGTACAGATGGATATACAAGGTATGGTCACGCTTCGTCGCCAGCACATGATCCCGTTCGATTCGCTGCCCGCTTGATGTGACGATCTCGTCCTTCTGAACAAGAGATGAAATTGCGGTTGTACCGTCAAAGGCTTCCTTGATGGAATGATACCAGTTGCCGATTCTTTCGAGTCCGCGCAGGCTTTCCTCCGGGAACGAGCCGTCCGCTTGCGGTCCAACGTTTAACAGATAATTACCGCCCATCGCCAATATTTTGTCGATGCTCTGCATGATATATTTATGAGAATAATAGTCTTCGTCGCTCTTGTAGCCCCAACTCTCTCTGCCTAACGATTGTACGGCTTCGGTTGGCTTGTCAAATTCGTTGCCATCTGGAACGGACCGCTCCGGGGTGCTATAATCTCCGGGCGCTGGACCCCGATTATTAATAAGTATCCCCGGCTGCAATTCGCGTAAATACTCGTTAAGCGACGGATCGTGGTGCTCGGCGACGTTCACATCCCAGAAAAATTGGTAGATTGTTCCGTAATTCGTATATAGCTCCTCAATCTGCTGGCGTACATACGCGTAATAGCCTTCCAGATCTGGTATGTCTCCCGGCCGCGGTCCAAACATTTCATGGTGCCTGCCAAGATTGGGATATTTCGGATGATGCCAATCCGGGCAAGAATAGTACAGGCTCAGAGGAAAATTTCGCCGCGCGCACGCTTCAGCCAGCATGGCGAGAATATCTTTGCCATACTTACTGTTCATAACGTTGTAGGATGTGTACTTTGTGTCCCACATGCAGAACCCGTCATGGTGTTTTGTTGTGAAGCAGATGTACTCCATGCCCGCTGCCTGAGCGATATCAATCCACTTATCCGGATCGAAGTTAACCGGATTGAATTCGTCAATCAGCTTTTCGTATTCGCTGCGCTTCATCATCCCATTGCCCCGCCATAAAATCTGTTCGTGCCACGCAGGAATCGCATACAGTCCCCAGTGAATGAACATGCCCCATCTTCGCTCAAAAAAAACATCTCTTCCGTCCTTGAAACGTGGAATCATTGGATGGCCTCCTTCAATCGATTGCGATCAAATTATTCTTCCGCACCTCATTATAGGGCTGAAGGGTAACCATCCAACACCGTCATCCATCGTCCAGTTGGGAGAGTATCATCCTTAGATTGTGTGCTAATAAAGATTCAACAAGTGTGTACTCCACTATCGCCCATACGAATTTACACCTGTCCGCGGCGACGAGCTTCGCTCGGGAGTATGCCTACCTTCTTTCGGAAAACCTTACTGAAATATTTCTCGTCCGGGTAACCGCACTTTTCGGCAATCCGATAGATTGGCTCGTTTGTCTGGGTGAGCAGCAATTGGGAATACCCAATACGGCCATCACGAATATATTCGTTAAAGGTCTTGCCCGTCATATTACGGAAGCATTCACTGAAATGACTTCGGCTGATATGAACATCTTCGGCAACCTCAGTCAATTTTAATTCCAGGCTGAGATTCCGGTTGATATAGTCCACGGCTCTCAGAATACCCGCCATCACTTCCTCTGAATAATGAACGCCGAGGAAAGCATGACGGATTTTTTTACGAACCATGTCCAGCCACAGTAGCCAGTCGGCCCAGCAGCGTAGCTGCGCGGTTTCGAACAGGGCAGTCAGATCGAGATGAACGCAACTCTCCCACTGCACCAGAAGCCAGTAGAATATGCTTTCCAGCTTCGCCGCAGAAGGCTTTAACCTCTCCAGTTCCTCAATCAGCTTGCGGAAGTGGTCCTCATCGAATACAAGCTCCAGCGATAACCAGCGTTCCTGTAGCTGATATAATTCCTTTTCCGAAAGCTGGGGCAATTCCTCTTTAAACATATCTAGATCGACGTCGTATACATTGCGTCCAGGCCGGTATTCATAGAAGAAATGGAGTGACGAATAGTCAGCAAGCAGCTTATACATCCGTTTGCGGCTATTGTCACGGATACCTGACACTCGAATAGCCGCCCATTTGCCCGGACAACCGGGTCGGTCAAACATGCTGGTGATGATGTCCTCTTCGTCCTGCGCTGACAGATCCGGCAGCAGCCAAATACCGCTGTCAATCTCGACAACGACCTGTTGCTGCTCTGCTGAAAGAATCTCCCCAAGGAAATCCGGCCATTCCGGGGTCAGTGCGGCAAAAAGCAAGGCTCGCTCCGAACCCTGCGGCACGGCAAGTCCGGCAGAGTGAAAAACAGAGGGGACAACATCGGAATGAACGGCTGAATCGTTGACACGACGCACGATGCGAGAGAGTATGTCGTGCATGTTATCCTTCTCCAGCTCCACCTTGGCAATATAATCGATTGCCCCAAGACGAAGTGCCTCCTGGACAAGCTCGAAGTCCTGATAGAAGGTCAGCATAACTACGCAGATGTGCGGATAGTGCTGACGTATTGCTCGCAACAGGTCGACCCCCGACATTGTCGGCATAACGATATCCGTCATGACCAAATCAACAGCATTATTCTCCAGAAACTGCAGAGCCTTATTGCCATTCTCAGCTTCACCTACTACGTGTAGCCCGAACTCTTCCCACGGCATCAAGGATATGATACCCTTGCGCACAAGTCGATCGTCATCCACAATCAGGACCTTCATCGCTATTCCTCCCTTTCGTTTCATACGGGATCCGCATAAGAATGGTCGTTCCCTTGCCAATTTCGCTTTCGATCCGGAATTCCGCCCGCTTACCAAACTGGAACTCAATCATCCGCCTCACATAATTAATGCCTATGCCCATGCCTGTCCTATGGGTGGAGCCCTCTATAGATGATGATTCGTCATTAAGTTTCATCATCCGGTCGATCGAAACCTGATCCATACCAGCTCCATTATCCGTGACACAGATGCAAATCCGATTGTCTTCCTCCCGATTGATCACCACCCGGATAATACCGTCATCCGCCATGTCTCCGTGATAAAGGGCATTCTCTACAAGCGGCTGCAGGATGAAACGGGGAATGAGTGCATCGCGAGCGACTGGATCGGTATCGATCCTGACATCGAATTGAAAATTGTAGCGAACCTGCTGAAGAGAAACATAATGGCCAAGCGCCCCGATTTCATCCTCGATCGTCGCCTCTTTACCTTTGCCGATATTGTAGTAAAGCAGCTTGTTCAGCATCGAGACGAGCCGGTCGATCTCCTCATGCCCTTCCATCCTCGCCAGCCAGCGGATGGTATCCAACGTGTTATGCATGAAATGCGGATTGATCTGATGCATCAGCTTCTCCACCTCCAAAGACGCCTTTCGCTTCTCCTTGTCCCTCACTTCGCTCAGCAAATCACGGATTCGTGCGCGCATATCCTGAAAGCGCATTAGCAGGAAATCGAACTCCTTTACCCCAGTGAATCGAACCTGTGCCAGAAGTTGATTTTTTGTAATATACATGATTTCTTTGTTGAGGCTACGCAGCGGCCTGTTGACGGTCCGCCAAGTGACCCACGCGAACAGCACGCTAACACAGAGCGAGGAGATTCCGAGAATGAAGAAACGCAGTAGCCACTCGTTGATTTCAAGATTGTAATACGATTTGGGAATGACGCTAACCAGACTCCACCCTTGGCTGCTTTTCTCTTGAAACAGATAAACGTCGTCAAAACCATCACTTGTCGCATACAGGTTCCCGACCTCGAACGATTTGGAGCCACTGTGGGTGATTATCCCGTTGTGATCAACAACCAGCAGGCTTCCGCCATTCATTTCATTGCTGTTGAAGAAAAAATCCTGAATTTTGGTCTCGATATAAATCGATAGTTGCTCATTGTCTAACTGTACAGCCCGGGATATAGAAAGCACTGTGCCTTCCTGCCCGTCTTGAACTAAATAAGG
>JAIMBU010000214.1 GCA_023511325.1 Gorillibacterium sp. | reverse complement strand
ATACAGGACCTTTCATTATAAAGGAGTCCGGGCAGATGAACACAATTAAAACGTTAGCGGAGGCTTTTAACCAAACGACCTATTCACTAACTATTCATGGAAAAAGAAACATTCAGGTCTTGAAGGATGCTTTTCAGGAGATTGAGGGAGATCTGGCTAGCGACATGTATGGTGCAGGCTCCGTCATTGATCAGTTTCAAAACAAGATGGCCAAGCTACTGGGTAAAGAAAGCGCCGTGTTCTTCCCGAGTGGGACCATGGCTCAGCAGATTGCGCTAAGAATCTGGTGTGATCAATTGGGTTTACCAAGAGTCGCTTATCATCCCTTATGCCACTTGGAGATTCATGAGCAGGATGGCTTGAAGGAACTGCATCACATTGAACCGGTTCTGCTTGCCGACAAAGACCGAGTGATTCAGCTTGACGATGTGCGGAATATAACGGGGGATATTGCTTGCTTACTGCTGGAATTGCCGCAACGGGAGATTGGTGGACAGCTACCTAGCTTTCAGGAGCTTGAGGCGATTTCCGCCTACTGCCGGGAGCAGGGAATTAAGCTGCATTTGGATGGAGCACGGTTGTTTGAGATTCTGCCCTATTACCAAAAGTCGGCAGCCGAGGTTTGTCAGCTTTTTGACAGTGTTTATATTTCCTTTTACAAAGGAATTGGTGCGCTTGCCGGCGCGATGCTTGCGGGTGGAGAAGACTTTACCAAGCAGTCCAAGGTATGGAAAAGACGTCATGGGGGAGATTTGATCAGCCTTTATCCATATATCCTCAGTGCTGATTACTATGCTGAACAACGTTTGCCGAGAATGCAGCAGTATTATGAAGGGGCAATTGAACTTGCTTCCTTGTATAACGATTGCCCTGCGGTTACAACTCTGCCAGTCGTACCGGTATCCAATATGTTTCATGTACACTTTAGCCTGCCGAAAGCGAAGGTTGAGCCAATTCTGATTTCTCTTTACGAAACAACGGAGGTCGGTCTATCAGGTTCTTTGCGAGAAGATAGCGAGACCACCACTTGCTCTTATGAAGTCAGCATCGGAGATCGATATGCGGGTATTCCAAAGGATAAAATAACAAATGCTTTTAAAAAGCTGGATGAGTTGTTGCGTGAAGCCGCTCTATAAACGTGTTTTAGCAGACAAACATTGTGGTGAGAATTCATTCTTCATTATCATTTACTGTGAGCCGCGCTCCAGCAGTGTTAAACCAGTGAGTATGCGCCTGTATCAGGTGGACTCACTGGTTTTATACTTGTTTGAAGGTATCCAACCATTAGTTGAATTTCAGCAGCAATCAAAAGCCGATAGATGATTGCCGATGTCAGCGAAGGTCTACTCAGCATTTAATATAGTTTATAAGTCTCTTGTTAAGTTCCTATATTCAGTAGGAGACAATCCGCTAAATTGTTTGAACTTGCGGAAGAAATAATTTGGCTCGGCAAAGCCCACCCTAGTAGCGATTTCGGTCGCCTTGAGCGTTGTTTCATGGAGTAGCCGCTGTGCTTGCTCCATCCTCAAGCGATTTAGGTAATCGCTGAAGAATTCGCCGGTTTCTTGCTTGAACAACTGTCCGAGGTATACGTTATTGATATGGAAATGCTGGGCAATCGTTTTGAGTGACAACTCACTGTTCAAGTTACTCTGGATGAAATCAGTAACCCTTGTAACGATAGCGGGTCCTGGCTGGTTCGCCCGGGTTTTGATGAATACGTCCAGCCGATCGAGCAGCTCATACACTTTTTGCCGCACTTCATAAATGGAACTGACCATGAACAGCTTGGACATGATGTCGGGAGCTACGAAGGCTAACAAATCCGTGGAGCCTTTCACCTGCTTGACCGTTTGTCTAAGCAAGACAATCCACTCGCCCCCGACTGTCTTAGCGGCCCAAAGCGGGTCGGTTTGGAGGAGCGCCCAACGCATGTCTTTTTCCAGCTCGGCTGACCAAGCCTCACGATTAGCCGAGAGCAAGGCATGAATGAGCGCATCCTTCTCACGGGAGCTGGGAAAAGTCATCGCCGATGTATATCGCGATACCCAAGCGTCGTCAATGCAGACGATGGAGTCTTCGGCAAGGCCGGCATAATCGAGCAAACTGAGCGCGTGTTTGTAGGAGTGATGGACCTGTGAGAGTTCCCCGACCTCCGGGCCCATGACGCTAAGCCAAGGTACCTTTAGCAGCAGTGCAGCACGGCGCGCTAACTCGCTCATCCAAGTCAAGAGGTCAAGCTTTGGTTGATTCTTCGCGGAGAATATGCAGACAACCCGTTGTTCCTGATCGAGGAAGGCATGTCCTAAATGATACTCAAGCAGGGCTTCCGAGACGACATTCAGAATGGAAAATGGACGAAATTGCTCCTCGCCTGACGAGATCGGGCCTTCTCTGGCATCCCGCCATTCAATGATGCCGCAGCGGAACCAACTGTGCTGCAGCAAGGAAGCTAGCTCGAGAAATTGCATCTTCTCAGCGAGTTGCTTTTCATCGATACGGTTCTCAACCCAGCGAATAAAAACATTGTTATGAAGCAGATCGTGCGTCTCTCTCTCCGTTTGCTCGATAATTCGTGAGCGCTCCAGCTGGCTGATGCATGTTTTAACCACCTCGAGAAACTCCTCTTCGTTAATAGGCTTCAGTAAATAGTCCTCCACCTGGTATTTCATAGCTTGCCGAACATAGCTGAAATCGTTGTAACCGCTTAGAACCATGATTTTTAGCGGAAACGCCTCTTTACGGACTTGTTCGATTAATGCGAGTCCATCCCCTTGAGGCATTTGGATATCGGTAATAAGCAAGTTAGGGTGCCACTCCCTGATGATATCCATGGCTTCCCATCCTCCCGAGGCAAGTCGAATAGCGGTAACCCCCAGCTCCTCCCAGGGCAGCATATGTTGCAGGCCCATACGAATGAAGCTATCGTCGTCGACAATAAGTAATTTAATCATTCTGCCTCCTCCTCCAATGGTATTGTCATTTCTATGCCAAATCCTGCGCCCGGCTGCAACTGCATAACTGATAAACCATACGGCTGACCAAACAAGCCTAGAATACGGCTGTGAACATTAAGCAATCCCAAATGCTCATGCTGGATGGCTGAGGCTGACCGAAGTCTATCGGTTAATGAAAGTCGGTTACTCTCAGATATACCCTCCCCATTATTCCAGACGATGATGGTAAGCTGCTGTCTCTGTTTTTTGAAGGTAATGCGAATAAGGGGTTCGGGCTGATGCTCCAGCCTGCCATGGATGAAGGCATTCTCGATAATCGGCTGCAGGCTAAATTTAACGATCCGGTAGTCGGATAATGGAAAGTCGTGGATGATTTGCAGCTCGACCGGGTTGTCCTTGCCCATGGACATCAGATCTAGGTAATAACTGGTGTAATCCAGTTCCAAACGAATGGGAACAAGATCAGCCTCGTCCTTCTGGAGCAGCCAGCGAAATAGCATACCAAACTGATAAAGGCGATCACTAAGGAGCTTCTGTCCGCTCATCATCGCCTGCATGCGGATAGACTCCAACGTATTATAAAGAAAATGGGGATTGATCTGCATTTTAAGCGCATAATATTCGGCGTTACGCTGCTGGAGGCCAGCTACCAGCACTTTGTCAATATAGTCCTTCATCTGTTCAGCCATTACGTTAAACTGCTGCATAAGCTGGCTAACTTCATCTTTGCCGACGACAGAGAAGGGATGAAGGTAAGATTCCTCGCGGTGCTTGTTGAAATGGCGGGCCATCAAGCGTAGGCGCCTGACGGAGAGGTTAAGGATGTTATAAATCAGCATGAGGCACAGAAACCAGGCAGCGGAAAGAATAAGCGTGATTGTCCAATTGATTTTGGACAAATTTGCGGTAACGGTTCCTTTACTCACGTAGCCCTTAACATCCAAATCGTATTTTGCTTGGTAAAAGTGGGAGATTAACATATTTTCTGGCTTGGGAGCATTCCACTTATTATCGAGAATAACTTGAGCTTGGTGAACAAGCGTAATCCGTTCCTCTGCTTCCCCAGATTTTAGGATGCTGCCGTATAAATCATTATCGTCGATTAGCATCATGAAATAGCCGAGAATTCGATCTGGCTTTAGATTGGAAAAATCGAATATGGGTGCAAGCACATAGGAAACATTCTGATCTGAACCTCGTAGCAGGGTTGTGCTGGTGCCGAGAATAGGTAGTTCAAAGCCAGAATACTGGGAATTGAAAAAATCGGCAAAGTCAACGGATTCCGACAACACATGTCTGCTCTCATTACCGATGTGAAAGATCCTCCCATCAGTATTGCGGTACAGAATGAAGTCCGAGGCATAAGGGCTATTAATTTTTATTCCGTTAAGCAGATTTAGAAAATAACGTTCCTCCAAGAAAACAGCTTGATCATCCTCAATATCCGCAACTCGTGAGGGGAGAAGATGCTGATAGGCACCTGTTATTTGCCCTAGTGAATCTATACCCTTATCCGTGGTATAGAAGGAGCTCAAATTCCGGTCGAACTGCTGTAAGTTTTCCACGTATCGATCGAGAAATTGTTGGGTGCGCGACTCTAACAGCTGCTGTTCCCGGTCTTCGAGAAGTTGGTAGAAGCTCATCTGGGTAACGGCTCCAAGTGAGATGAATACGGCAATCAGCAGCAAGGCGATCCAGAAGGTCAGCTTGCGGAGCATATGTCTGCCAATGAATTGTTGATAGATACGCATTCTGGATGCACTCCCTATACATGTTTCTTAAATAATTCCAGTGTTCTAAAGTTATTGCTGTTGAAGGGTTCTTTCGAGTAACCCTATAATATTACTGTAAGCGTTGTCAATAAAGATAATATTAGGGAGGAAAATAATCATGAAGAAGCTGGTCGTATTAACCCTCACCATGATGCTAGTCATTAGCCTGGCAGCATGCGGAGGTGAAAAGAACAATACTTCAGCACCATCGGCAAGCTCACCCGCAGAATCATCGACAGCTCCTGCTGCGGAGAAGGCTGAGATATCCGTTCAATTGCATATTACACCGAACTACACCCCGGAATTTTGGGATGCACTGATTAAACAATTTCAAGAGAAGAACCCGGGAATTACCGTTAAGCGGCTACAAGCACCGGATGACCCAGAGCAATACGTCAAGACGCTACTCGCCACAGGTGATATGCCAGATGTCGTGCACAACATCCGTTTCCCAGAGCTCGTTGAAGCAGGTGCACTCAGACCATTTGCTATTGATGACGATCTCAAGCAGATTCGTAATGTTGAATCCGGATTCATTGACGGTAAGTTGTATAACCTGAACGCAGTGTCACAGCCGCAAAGCTTAATTTTTTACAATAAAACAATATTTGCTGAAGCGGGGATTACCGCGACGCCTAAGACGTGGGATGAACTGATGGCGGATGCCGAGTTGTTGAAGGCCAAGGGAGTTACACCATTTCTGACGTCTGGCGAGTGGGTAACCGGCTTCACGATGTCCGTGTTCTCGGCGCCGGAAACCTTCGGCAAGAACATCAGATGGTATGCCGACCGCAAGGCGGGCAAAGTGAAATTCACTGATCCTGACTGGATGGAGATGGCCAATCGGTGGGTGGATCTTAACAAGAAGGGGTATTTCAATAAAGGCTTTCTCAGCATCGGTTACACACAGGTTGAGCAAGAGTTTCTAAAAGGCAACGGGGCTATGTACCCGATGGGCTCTTGGTTCACCGCCGCCGAGAAAGATGCGCAGAAGTCATTTGAGGTTGGGGTGTTCCCAGTTCCTTCTAAAGACGGAGAAGTGCGCTTAGCTGGGGGAATCAACCAATCTGGATTTGGAATCTCGAGCACATCCAAGTACCCAGAAGCAGCATTAAAGTTCGTAAAGTTTTTGCTTCTGGACCGTGAAGTTCATAAACAACTGATTGAGAAAGACGCAACGATCTCTAAC
>JAIMBU010000213.1 GCA_023511325.1 Gorillibacterium sp. | reverse complement strand
TGGCGGCACAGTACTGGATACGTTTGAAAAAATCAAGGCAAAGCTCAAATAGATAAATAAAAGACAAAAAGGTTGTCAGTTACCTGACAACCTTTTTGTCTTTTATTAGCATTAACCGCTTATTCCTTATTATTCACTGCTTATTACTCACTGCTTATTAATGCGATTAATGTGAGTGGTTAAAGGTATCGGTTAGCACAGGTACGATTTGGGCCTTGCGGGAAACAACACCCTTCAAAAGTGCCTTATTGTCGACTAGCTTTACATTGTAGGCTTGTTCGGCAACATGAACTTCCTTACCGATAACCAAGGCAGTGGAGTCACTGTTGAGAATATCGGTAACCACGAAGAAGAACAGATCAAGTTGCTTATTCGCTATAATGTCGGCAATCGCAGCTTCTAGCTCAGGCTGGCGAACAAGGATATCTTGAGGATCAACAGCGTTCACTTGCGCAATTTCAACTTTCTTGCCGCCCATCTGAAATTCCTTGGCATCAAGGGTAAGCAGTTCGGCAACCGTTTTCTGACTCAAGTCTGCACCAGCTTTGAGTAAATCCAAGCCATAGCTATCAAGGTCAACACCAGCGATTCCAGCTAGTTCAAGCGCTGCCGCTTTGTCCGTAGCTGTACAGGTTGGAGATTTGAACAGCAGGGAATCCGAGATGATCGCCGACAGCATCAAACCAGCAATTTCCTTGCGAATGGTCATGCTGTTTTCTTTGTACAGTTTAAGGATGATCGTTGCTGTGCAACCAACGGGCTCAGCGCGGTAATACAGTGGACCACTTGTTTCGAAATTGGAGATGCGGTGATGATCAATAACTTCTACAACACGCACCTGGTCGATATCAGTGACGCTTTGCTGGCGCTCATTGTGATCTACCAGAATGACGTCATTTACTTCATTCGCAACCGTCGCGACCAAACGCGGAGCCTTAATACCAAAATGATCCAAAGCAAACTGTGTTTCACCACTAACATTCCCTAGGCGGACGGCTTCCACATTCCACCCCAGAGCAGATTTTAATTCAGCGTAGGCAATCGCAGAACAGATTGTATCTGTATCCGGATTCCTGTGTCCAAAGACTAATGTTTTTTCCATAGGCTTTTCTCCTTAACAATTATTTTATCGGTATCTATTGGATTTCCCGTTGCTTAATGGGAGGGTTCTACCCTTTTATATTTTACGCTGTCTTGTCTGTCAGTTCAATATCTCATTCATATTCAGCTATAATCAGGTTTTTGGCTACGGTGCAATTCCCCACACCGAAATAGAATTAGAACATAGGGTAGATAGAAAAGAATGAAAATGAGAGGATGATAGGCTATGGCAGTAGGATGCAATCGCAATGCAACCGGAGGTTGTTCAGACGCTGTAGGCAATAATACAACAGCCAGCGGCTTTGCGTCTCATGCGGAAGGCTTCCAGACAGTTGCCTCTGGAATTGCCTCGCATTCCGAAGGAATCCAAACACAAGGCATCGGCAATGCCGCTCATGTCGAAGGAGGCAATAGCATCGCTTCCGGCGATTCCTCCCACGCCGAGGGAAGCGCAACATCAGCCAGTGGCTTTGCAGCTCATGCCGAGGGAATTCAGACCATAGCCAGCGGAAACCTATCCCATGCGGAAGGAGGACTCACACTAGCAAGTGGGGTGTCGTCCCATGCAGAAGGCAATCTAACGATCGCCACCGGCTTTGCTTCCCATGCTGAGGGTGAATTTGCATTAATTAACGGCGTTTCAGTCTTTACCATCGCCTTTGGTGAGGCGTCCCATGCCGAGGGCCAAGCGACGAATGCTCTAGGTGAGGCGTCCCATGCCGAGGGCTTCCAAACAACGGCTGGGACCCTCACCTCCGGCTTGGGAGCACATTCCGAAGGATTTGGCACATTAGCTTCTGGTGAGCAAAGTCATGCTGAAGGACTTCGTACGCAGGCTACTGGCATTGCATCTCATGCCGAGGGTGGAGATGCCGTTGCCACTGGCGATAATGCTCACGTAGAGGGTAGCGGAACGATTTCCGCCGCCAGTGCTTCCCATGCCGAAGGCTTTCAAACGATGGCAAATGGGATTGCTTCGCATTCTGAAGGCATTCGTACTTCAACTGCTGGATTTACCGCCTCACATATTATGGGACAATTTGGTTCAGCTAATGAAGCCACCTCCTGGTTTCTGGTCAACGGGACGATCCGAGCTAAAATATCCGGGAACACGGGGATTGGAACATTTACCGGAGGAACGAATACGGGCCCAGCCGATTATGCAGAACTGTTCGAAACGGCAGACGGTGCTTCCATTGATCCTGGATATTTCATCACGCTCGAGGGTGAGAAGATCCGTAAAGCGAACTCCCTTGATACCTACTATCTGGGAATCACCAGCTCACGACCTGGTGTGCTTGGTAACAGTGGTGATTTCGAATGGCAAGGTAAGGTTCTTAAAGACGAGTGGGGCCGCGTCGTTTTTACTCCTGAAGAAGTACCCGGCGTCGATGATTCACCAGAGGATGAGGCAGAACCGATGCAAGTAAATTTGCGCACAGGGATCAATCCAGCTTGGGACCCGGCGATTCCCTATATTCCCCGTTTGGAACGGGAAGAGTGGGTTGCTGTGGGACTGCTTGGCCAATTGCTCGTTCGTGATGATGGATCTTGCCATGTTAACGGATATTGCTCCTCAACGGATGAGGGGATTGCAACAAGTGCACCTACTGGTTATCGGGTGATGAAACGCACGGGAATAAATCAAATTCTTGTTATGGTGAAGTAACACAAGGGAAGAATAATAAATAACTAGCGCAGAATGGCTGATAGACCATTCTGCGCTTTCGATATTTTAAGCTCAGATACTATAAATAGGAACAAACGTTTGATATTATGAGAGAGGATGTGTGGAGCCACTAATTCTAGCCTTTAACCCTAACCATCGAATCGATCGGCTCTAACGGAGTATCGCATGAAGGTTGATCCTATAGAAATGAAGGAGACTCATAAATAGCTATGACCACACAAACGCAGATTCAACTGACACCGCGAACTATTTCTAAGGCTGACGCTAGGCGATTCTTACTGGCATACCATGGGCTTACTCCCAATTATGAATTAAAAACCAAGGAAGATATTCTTTCCTATATTTCAAAAGTAGGTTGCATTCAATATGATCCGCTCAATGTAGTTGGTCAGAACGCCGATTTAGTATTGCAATCGCGAGTCGCCGATTACAATCGCAACGATCTACGTGAGCTTTTATATACCGATCGCAAGCTTATTGATTTCTGGGATAAGAATATGTCCATCTGCCCTGTTGATAGCTGGCCTTACTATTCACGCTTCCGCCAAGGCTACCAAGGGTGGTGTAACGAGAATGCAGCGACGGTAAGCTTGGTACGTTCGGAAATCGAACGGAATGGTGCCTTATGCTCAGGTGATTTCGATTTAAACGAGAAGGTCTCGTGGTATTATGGGCCGACTCGGCTTGCCCGAGCGGCGCTTGAAGGGATGTATTATTCCGGTGATCTTATCATTCACCATAAGGTCGGTACGCGCAAATACTATGATTTAGCCGAGCGTCATATTTCCAGTAAGCTTTTAAAAGCAGTAGATCCTAATTCAACCGAGGTGGAGTACCATGATTGGCTTGTCCATCGGCGAATCGGAAGCATCGGATTATTATGGAATCGTCCCAGTGATGCCTGGCTCGGCATCGGAAGCTTCAAGGTTCTCGAACGAACACAAGCGTTTCAGCGATTACTGGAGAAGGGACAGATCATCCAAATTCAGATTGCTGATCTAGCGACTCCCTTCTATATCCGAACAGAAGACGAGCCCCTCCTTGAGCAGACGCTCACTGAACTGCAGTCTCATCCGAGCGCACGGATTCTCGCGCCACTAGACAATATGCTGTGGGATCGAAAGCTCATCCAGGTACTTTTTGATTTTGAATATCGTTGGGAGGTATATAAGCCCGTTGTGGAGCGAACGTACGGTTACTATGTTTTGCCGGTCGTGTATGGTGATCGGATTGTCGCTAGGCTTGAACCAGAGAAACACCGCAGTGGAGATTCTTTCGTGATCAAGAATTGGTGGTGGGAGGCAGGCGTGGAGGTTAATGATGAGATCAAGGAGGCGATGCGCGAGTGTTTCTCCCGTTTTGCCGCTTATTTGGGGACAAATGCTGTTAAAGCAGATTTTTTAGAGTAATGGCAGCGTAATATTTAATTAGCATGATATATTATTAATGCAATTAAATGAATTGAGGGATTTACGTATGAGTGATATCCAGAGCGATCTTCCCGAGAATCATGGGCTTGCCTCGCAAGCTCTGCTCGATTTTTTTGCAGAGATCGAGCGATTACATTTGGAGGTTAACAGCTTTATGCTGCTGCAGGATGGAAAGGTTACGGCTCAGTTTTGGCGTAAGCCTTATGATCAGGATAGCCAACAGCTATTGTTTTCTCTTAGCAAAAGCTTTACTTCCATTGCAGTGGGAATGGCTTGGGACTGCGGGTATTTAGATTTACACGATAAAGTGATCTCCTTCTTCCCAAATGAATGCCCCGATCCTGTGCCGCCCCATCTTGCAAAAATGACCATCCATCATCTTTTATCGATGAATGCCGGTCATCATGATAATATCTACAGCGCTGTGGTTGCAGAGCAGGACTGGGTCAAGACCTTCCTCGCTCTAGACGTTGAGCATGAGCCGGGAAGCTATTATCGCTACAGTACCTTTGCTACGCATCTGTTAGCTGCCATTGTAGAGAAAGTAACAGGGCGCAGCTTAGTTGATTTCTTAATGCCACGTTTGTTTGAACCCTTAGGGATTCCTCGACCTTCATGGGAGAAGAGTCCCTTGGGCATTGTCGCAGGGGGAATGGGGCTTAGTATTTCCACCGCAGCTATCGCTAGATTTGGCCAAATGCTGCTTAACAAGGGGACGTATGAAGGACAGAGAATAGTATCAGCAGCATACATAGCATTAGCTACAACTGAGCATAGTGATAATCGCCGAGAGGAAGAGAAGATTGATTCTGCCCAAGGCTACGGCTATCAATTTTTCCTTTGTCGTCGTGGTTGTTTTATGGGGAATGGAGCCTTTGGTCAAATGTGTTTTGTAGCCCCACAGCAGAGGATCGTGATCGCTGTAACTGCTAGCTTTGCAAGTATGAAGCGGCTGCAAATCCTACTGGATTTAATCTATGTGGGCATTATTGATCGGTTGGATGAGGAACAGGTGCCAAATCCTGATGACAATTATCGACTGGAGCAATATTTGGCCCATCTGGCTTATCCCGTTCCATTAGGTTCGTTTATTCCTGAACATAACCCTATAGTTAATGATCGATGGTATACGATGAATAAGAATCCGCAACATCTCGTAAAGCTAAACTTGTCCTTATCCGGAGAGCAGTTAGTTGTTCAGATGCTCGCTGAGAGTGGAGAACCCAAACGTCTATTGTTCAACTTTACGAAGCCCGTACATAGTCATGATGTATTCATTAAGGACTTGTCCCTTCATCAACAAGAAGTGGCTACTTACGCTCTCTGGGAGGATGACAACACGTTAAAGTTGACCCTGTTTTACATCGAGACCCCCTATATCGTGGTCTATACCGTTACATTTATTGGCTTTGGCATAGAGCTAAGCTTTCAAATCAATGTATCTTTTACCTTGGAACCCTATAGAGTGACAGGACGGATAAGTGACTAGTAAAAAATAAGAGCTGATAACTGGATGCCGCTATCATAACAAGTATTCCGTATCCTGTACAAAATAACTATAACCAAACAGTATCGCAACATCCTGTAGTAATCGTGATACATTTAGCAACAGGAACGAATTAAGCGCTTATTTAAGATTAGGGATTATCTTGATTACTAAATTCTAACCATTAATCATTGAAAAAGGTCCAAAGGCTATCAGG
>JAIMBU010000212.1 GCA_023511325.1 Gorillibacterium sp. | reverse complement strand
CGATGGACTGGGAGACGGTGAAAGAAAAGAGTACGGAGTAGAGATAAAGCTTAAATAGCAGGGTCAAGAGCGGCGCATCTAGAAGCTGCTCTTTTCTTTTATCACGATGCATATTCTTTGAGCCAGCCTGCATTAACATCTGCCTTAGAAATGCACCGGATTTGATCAGTTATAGTAATTGTACATTAGCTTCATCCTTCTCTTACGTTGTATCCCAACTTTTCAGAATGTTGGGGCATGACAAAGGACCGAGCGGTGAGCTCAGTCCTACTGTTAAATTATTTCTCAACTATCAGTGTGTTATGTCTCACGAACCTGCTTCTAATGTAGCGAGGCGGCCCTTGATAGAGTTTAATTCATCTACAAGCCCAGCTACCTTACCGACGCCAAGACCGCTGACAGAAGCACTACTAAAGTTGACGTTACCGCTTATGTTGAGCGTGTGGCCAATGGCCTGAATTAACATGTCGGTAAGCCCAGTAATGGTAAACAGTGTATCAGCAGCAACGATTTGACCGGAATAACCGGTTTCACCTGAAAAGATTATCCCACCCATATCGTGACCATCAGCTGAGTCGATAGTGATTCTTTCGTGGCCTGAGCTATCGTATACCCGGAACCCGGTGAGATCAAGCTCTATCCTGCGTCCGATTTCCGCCGTTTTGATAATTGCTCCAATTACTGAGCCACCTTCAATCTCACTGGCTGTAACCTTTCCGGTAAAGATCGCATTACCGTCAGAATCCATTGAGATAACATCCACCCAATTACCGCCGCTGCCATCGCCTTTCTGTATAGCTATTTTATCGGCGTTACTCAATGCCTTGGATGGTTCATATATTCTTATCTCTCGACTGTCAATGATGGGATACTTTGTTTCTCGTATTCCTTGAGTATTTAGCATGTAAAGAGTCAGTTCGCCGCCGATCTCTTCATTCGCCAGTGATTTATAGAGTCCCTTGTACATATCCACCACATCATTATTTAATTTGTAGTTATTGTAATATTCCATTGCTTCGTCTACACGAACGCCGCAACAAATGATATCTGTACGATTGTGGCATTCATTCCTTTGAAGTTGGAAGCCGTCTTCTGATGACATAACGTAAAGCACGGATTTCCCATCCTCGAAGAATCCAACTAGCAGATCAGCTGTATGAGTTTTCTTCCCTAAGTAACCTTTACCATACTGCTGAACGAATAAATTGACATGTTTTATAGCAATACTGCGAAGGTTTTCAATAGATTGATCATTGGCTTGGGTAAAATCATGAACAATGTCTGTGGTAACAACACCACTCCCGGCAGTGAAAATTACTTTGTCTCCAACCTGATGAATCTTTTTTACTTGCTCACCCGTGGCGAGATGGTCCCCATTATCAAATATAGATTCTCTTGAGTCGGCAGACATGAATATTACATCCTTTGTTTGGAGCACTAAGCATAAGCTCATGAAATCCCTCTTTTCTGGTGTGAGGGAACCACAAGAGTGCGGTCCCTCTTAAAGTGTTATTCCAAAATCAACATATTAAACTTCCCACTTACATACCCGTCGCACTCGGATACCTGCTCTATTAGTTTCATAGCCAGCTTCTGTACCGATTTTACTGTTACTATTTCCAATGAGGCAATCTGAGTTTGGAGCCAATTAGAAGGATCGTAATCTGCCCGCGACAAGCTCCAGATTAGTCCTCGATCATTGGACCGGGTCACTATTGGCTGAAAGTCTTCGAAATGACTTACTCTTGCTAGAGAGAAGCCTCCATTTCTGTCCTTGCCGGCCAAATGAAAGGTAACCGCAAGGTCATCCAATGAAATGCTATCAATACGTTTTTTTAGCGTTTGGCTATAAACCTCGGCTACATCTTCTAAAGTAGATTCCGGTCCTGTCCGGAATAAGTTCTCGTTGATAATCTGTTCCGCAAGTCCTCTGAACTGCCCATTCCCGATGTGATGATAAATTCCAGCATAGGCGGCCATGACATGATCATTTACCTGATGTATTTTAAGAACATCGTCAATTTTTACATCGGAAGAAAGCTGCGTCCGGCGACGATCTGCGACGGCAATTGCAAAGTCTTTCGCGACAAAAACAGCAACCAAGGTCATCAGTGGTTCCCCCCGCCCCGACTATTAACAAATATCTGAGTATTAACCGTTGCGACGATGCGCCCGAGATTATTGGGCGTTATTTCTATGTCCACCCATCGACCGCGTTGTATTTTACCGTCGCCATCTTTTGATAGATAAGGAATTAAATCAATGCTATCCTCGTTAATGCCTAAACCAGGAATGACGTTTCCATCAACTTCAACCGTTACCGCAGTAGGGGTAGAACCTTCAAATATTCCGAATATCGTGTCATGATCATGATTGGGTAGTACCATAAGGTGGGTATGTGGTATCAAATTTTGGAAGTGTTCGTGTTTCCCCATAATGTGCACGTGATCATCAACATAATTTGCAGATGATCCGTAGTGATAGTGCTCCCCATCAGTGTCAGTCGTTATTCCCGTGACAATATGATAATGACTACCGTCCTGGGTGATATCCAGCATGTGAATGTGCCCACCATCTTCGTCTGTAACCGGATCGCCTACCATTTCTCCAGTTTTCCAAGTCACATTGTTATCGAAGTCCTCAGGGTAAGACGACACTGATATTGCACCGCCAGCAGCTATGCCGCGGCTGTAACATTGCCACCTGCTAGAGCAGTCATTCTCCAAATTTGGTACTATAGATGACAATTGCAGGGCCGCATTCAGTTTTATCATGTGATTCTCCTTTTCATGAAGCAGAGTAGGGGCGAAACCGCCCCCCATATAAATGTCAGATACTTTTGAAATTATTTGAAACCTTCTCAAGTCACATGCCGTATGATAGGATATGGATAACGTTTTTAAGCAATGGCGCTCTCACTATTACCAGTAGTGATGGCGTTTTTTTTGCCTTTCTCCATGCTGGAAAGGAATTCCTCCATCCCTTGGGTGTCCCGTCCTAGTGCCTGCATGACGAGCAGCATTTTTTCCACGTGAATAGTTTGTTTACCGTTAGAACACACTTCAGGTTCCGCACATTCTTCAAACAAACTTTTAAGGCTGTAACCCTTCTCCCGGATACGTACAGCAACTTTCTCAATTTCCTCAGCAATTAAGCCTTGTAACCTTCCCGTCTCCTGGTGAGCAGCCAACCATTCCGATTCCTTGCCAATATGAATATGGTTAATGTGTATACCATACAGTTTTAGGAGTTCGAAGAAGAGTAATGAGTTGGAGCGCCCGCAGTTCTCTTCCCAGCGTTTAAGCGTCTTTACCGAGATTCCTACACATTCAGCAGATTCCTTCAAGCTCAGCCTTGCATTCAGCCGAGCTTGCTGCAGAGTGATCTTTTGCATGCGGGTTGCTCCCTTCCTTGTCCAGTTTTTCAAAAAGGCTTTTGACTGTACTGCGACTATCCATTTCACAACGCGACTCAATCTCTTGCAAGTTCTTTGCATGGAGCAGAAGGTCCAGAACTGCAGCCTCCCTTGGAAATGTATTATCTTCCAGAAGAGCACAAGCAATCTCCAATATTCCCGCCTTCACATCAGCTACCATTTGCCATGTTGATAGATCCATTGTGGGGTTCCTCCTTCCTGTAGAGTTTAGGTTTAGAATTCTGGCCAAACGCCGCAATCTTCGATAGAGAGTAGCGAGAATTCTTGCTCTTCTGCCTGAATGCCGATCTCATTCATGTGTTCAATACCTTGCTGAATAGCTTGCTTCAGGACTATGGCAGGACCCGCTTTTCCCTCCGTCACGACACTGAGTGTTAGAACACGTTGGGCTCTTCGTAGGGTGACGCTGTAATGATTCTCAGGCATCCGCGAGCTCCCCTTGTCCTATAAACTGCTGGAGAATGATCTCACGTTCTCCCCTGAGGTGTTCAATGCGCTCTTGTAGTTCGCTTTCTCGCTCAGGTGTCAGTACGGATCGGAAGCAAATGTATTCTTTAGCCGCTCGAACGTGCTCCTGGGTAATCTGTAAGAGCTGTTCACCGTGCTCTGAGTCCATAGCGAGGGCTACAGCACGTTTATTCATTGCCTTCATGCTCAAATTCCCCATCCTTCCTTGAACTCGTTAATCAATGTCATGGCTAATCCGTCATCACCTGAGATATCAGGATGGAATGATCTTGCTAAACACCTATAGAACTTCTTCAAGAGAACCTTCTCTTTGTCGGTGTAGTTACTGCTAGGTTTAGTGAAGTAATTACTATATTTACTGTAGTCGTGGTTATCATTGTAGTTACTATTTTTTCGTTCTTCCTGTTGCTTCTGCTCCTCTTTCTTTTTCTCGAAAGCTTTCCGAAGCTCATTCTCATACTGATAGTTCTTAGAAGTGTTGAAAAAGTCGTAGCAGAATTCGTAAGCGTCAATCCCATGTGATTTTTCAAATAATGTTTTCCTCATACGCCAAGCTTTCAGTTGCTTCTTGTGCTTTTGCTCCGTTTGGAACTCTTCCGTTGTTTCGAATTCCTCTTTGACGGAAGCAACAAGCGGATCGAGTTTGGCATAAACCATTTCCCATAGCTGTTTTTCTGATATGCCCATTCCTTTGAGCTTATCCTTGAGCTGTTGGGTTCTAATGTGATCGTCTGGCGGTGAATCTAGTAGCTCGTAATAACCCATTGTGCAGATTGTCCATTGCTTCTTACAGACCTTTCCGTCTTCCCGGTAGCTTTGGTGAATGCTGATCTTGTAGGCATCCATGATAGGGCGGATGAAACGCTCATTGCCGTATGCGTACCCGTACTTCGTTCTAATCTCGGAATCATAGGTAGCCGTTATTTCATTGGCAAGCAGCTCCTTGTAAGCTCCGAATGGGTTAGGCTGCTTGTTCACCACTTTTTGAATGACACAGTACATATTCAGTGTGGTTACTGCACAGTTAACCGCAGTACCTACGCTCCTTTACGCATATTACGAACGATGATGCTATGCTGCAGAGGGCTTCGGTCATACCACAGCCGGGCCAGTTCAGCCAATGTCAGATTACTTTGCAACTTCATGGTTCGATTCACCAATCACGATCCGATAGCATCCCGAAGGTTGAAATTCGAATTCTTTAATCACACGGCCCGATGCAAGTTCATGAATCAATCCGTCGAATTGACGAGGGAAGTCCAAAGATTCACGATCGATCTCATACAGGCTATCTTTACGATCCTTCTGCTGGACCAGTCTGCCCCATGCTGTCATGAGGGAATCGACCAAATCAAGATATATGCTCCTGTCCGCTTCCTGAACTGCCTCACTAACCAGATGGTAGGCGATCGGGCAAATCAGGTTTTCAACTTCGCTCCATTGGACGTCTGGTGCTTTAGCAGCCTCAAGCATCTCCCCAATGGATTCATCGTAAAGCTGGGTAGAGCCCGCATTATCAACAAGGAATTGTGCGAATGAAATCGTCTTGCCTTCTTCGGTGATTCTTGGTGCCAAATCTGCTAATGTTAATTGCATGATCGATCATCCTCTTTTGTTTTATTGGTGTTCATAAACTGTGATTGGTAGTAATCATTCCGACAATTGGCTCCAGTTTGATAAAAGCACTGTCTCGAAGTTTGGCATAGGTATGAGGAGACAAGCCGAGTGAGTTGCAAACTTCATAATCTTTAACAAAGTCACCATCCAGCATAAGATAGCGTTCATGGATTACTAACCGCTCATTTTCCGAAAGGGCATCTATCATTTGACCGATCTTGTCCAACGATTCATGTTGCATGTTCAGTTGAATAGCTAAGCGATAAGACTTTAATGCGGCTACAACGGCTTTTTTTCTTTTTGCATAACTGTCCACAATAGACAATGGGAGCTACCTTCTTCTCTCAGAGTAAATTAGGGTCTATGAGGGCATTTTTATTGCTTTCCTCTCTTTATCCTCACAG
>JAIMBU010000211.1 GCA_023511325.1 Gorillibacterium sp. | reverse complement strand
CAACGCATTCGCGAATAAATTAGGGAAATGAACCGTGAGGAAGGAACGACCGTGTTCCTTACCTCTCATGATCCGGGGGACGTGGAGCAGCTTTGTCGGCGGGCGATCGTGATCAATCATGGAACGGTCATTCTTGATGATAGTGTCTCGAATATGAAACGTGAATTTCTCAACCGGAAAACCGTGCATCTAAAGCTGGCTGAGGAAGCGCTGGATATTGATCTCCCTGGAGTCACCGTGGTCAAGAAGAAAGGCACCGGTATTCGCCTCTCTGTGGATACGACACTAATCTCCATGGATGAGCTGCTCGGACGCATGGTACAGGATTGGCGCATCGTTGACATTACGATTGAAGACCCAACAATGGAGGAAATCATCACGCATATTTATTCGCGAGGAGAGGTGTAGCATGAAGGCGGAGGCTTCTGTTTGGAAAGGTAGGAAGTACGTGGCAATCAGCAGGATAACCGTCAAGAATCAACTCGCCTACATGACTGATTTCCTGTTGAGAACCTTATTTCTCCTGATCATTATTTATATTTTTACTCAATTGTGGGGAGCTACCTATCGGGGAGAGGGCAGTTCTACAATAGCAGGTTATACCTTCAAGCAGATTATGTGGTATCTGATTATTTCCGAATCCATGACGTTAGCTACACCTAGTCTGGCGCTAAAAATCGAACAGGAAGTGAAGTCTGGAGAAGTTGGCTATAAGCTGATTCGTCCAGTGAATTATATTGGCTTTCATTATGCCAGTTATTTGGGTGAGGTATATTTCCGCCTTGCGGTTAATTTAATGGCGGGGCTTGTGCTGGGCATGCTCATCCTTGGTCCCCCAGCCTTCGGATATGGTTGGCTAGGACTGCTAGTGGTATCCATCGGAGCGTTTACAGTTAACTTTTTGCTGAATATGATCTTAGCGCTTTGCGCCTTCTGGGTCGAGGAGACGCAGGGACTCGAATTTGTCTATAAAAAATTGCTGTTTACCATCGGTGGGATGATGATGCCGCTGGAGGTGTTTCCAGAAGCGTTGCGCAAAGTTTGTGCATGGCTACCGTTTCAAACCGTGCTTTATTTTCCAGCTAAGACGGTCGTGAGCTTTGATGCAGTGGCCATGGTGCGGATGGTAGCCATTCAGGGTGTTTGGGTTTTGGTGCTGGGGATCTGTGTGCTGCTGATCTATCGGAAAGGAGTGAGCAAGCTTCATGTCAACGGAGGGTAAGGTTGCAAGCGTAGAGAAAGCAGGGATATCGTTCTTTATGGAAAAAGTAGCTCGATTGTCATCGTTTCTCCGTACATGCTGGAAGCTGAATCTCATGGGAGCGATGGAGTTTCGCTTCAGCTTTTTACTTTCCGCGGGAACGATGCTGATCAATAACACCGTTTGGCTGTTCTTTTGGTGGATTTACTTCAATCGCTTCCAGATCGTAAACGGCTGGGAAATGAGCGATGTGATGATGATGTGGGCGGTTAGCGCTGGAGGCTTCGGTCTGATGGCTGTTTTCTTCGGTAATGCTACGAGACTATCAGGGATGATCTCCACGGGAGAGTTGGATGTGTATCTATCGCAGCCGAAGCCCGTTTTACTGCATATCCTCGTCAGCCGCATGTCGATCAGCGCCGTAGGTGATTTGCTTTTTGCTTTGATTGTTTTTGTAATATTCGGTGAAGCCAATCTGGGAGGTTTGGCTAAATTTACGCTCGCTTTGTTGATTGGGATGGCTGTTTTTCTAGGGATGGCTATCTTACTCGGTACTTTGGCTTTTTATTTTGGCAATACGGAGGGACTCAGCGGACAGTTGTTCAACAGTCTGGTCTCCTTTACGATTTATCCGACCGATATTTTTCGCGGAGTTGGTAGAATATTGCTCTTCACCGTTATACCCGCTGGCTTTATCAGTTATCTGCCAATCAAGCTGCTGAAGTCAGTGGACCTGACATTTGTGCTCAGTGCCACAGGCTTCAGCGTAGGCTTGCTCGTCTTTTCAGTTTGGTGCTTTTACCGAGGAGTCCGGCGTTACACCTCGGGCAATATGACTGGGCTGCGGATGTAAGGCTTGTTAACCATTTTGGGAGAATTAAGGGTAGTGCCGAACGGATTACTTTTGTTGAAGTTTAGTCGTACAGCTAAAACCTGCACGACTAAACTTCAAATAAACTTCAAAATGATCGTAGGTTGGATTAATCCACTCGTCCGATGCTTTCCACAATGTTCATCTTCTTCAAGCGGGACAGCGGTGACCAAGCAGCAAGCAGACAAAGTCCAAGCGCAGATACCGTTGCGATTAAGACTGAGGGTACGGGTGGATCCCAGCTATCCAACCCGCGGGTCAACGACATGACTAGCGCCGAGAGCAGGATGCCAACGGGTAATCCAAGTAGCAGCGCGCGCAACCCGTACTGGAGACTTTCCAGCAGCACCATGCGGTTGAGCTGTCCACTGCTCATGCCGATGGCACGGAGTGTCCCTAGCTCGGCCTGCCGGGTATGAAGGCTGGTGGTGGTTGTATTCATAATATTCAGCGCCCCAATGACAGAGATGAGGATGACCATGCCATAGCCCAGGCTGCGAATGGCACCGATGCTTTCCTCCATTTCCGCCTTGACCCCTTCCAGCGAGGTCAGGGTACAGTTAGGCGTATTGGCCTGGATGCTTGTAAGCCGCTGACTGATTTGCTCTCGCTGCTCAGGTGTAATGGTCTTGCTGAGAAAAATATCAGCGTAATTGGCTAGCTGGTTGGGGATTATCCGCTTTGCTTGTGCTTCATGCATGAGCAAGGTGATGCCAAGCGGAGTGTAGGGTCGGTGGATGGCAATTTCATCCGCTGCCCCCACAACCGTCACAAGCTGACCAAATAAGTTTAGGCTTGTGCCGGCTTCCGGCGGCTGCCAGTCTGGAAGGAATCTGAGGTTGACCTCATTGTTCCAGACAAGGGCCAGCGGTTTCTCGCTCATCTGCTGGGCGGTGGGGGCATCCTTGCCCAGTTTATCAAGCATCGTCTGCAGGGTTTTCTCGTCATACCCCAGCACATTCATGGTATGGGCAATCGTGTAAGCCTGACTTTCTTCATTGGTTTGCAGCTTGGCTGCTTTCTGTGCTTCGATATCATAAGGCTGCAATGCTTCAATTGCTGTCCTTACCTGCTCTACACCTGGCATGGAACGCAAGTCGGCTATATCCTTATCGGCAATGCCTTCACCGGTTGAGAGAGAATAGGCACTATCCATATTCTCCGTCAGGATCTCCATCACGTTGAGGGACTGCATGAAGGACTGAAGCGTGACGAAGGTGATGATCGCCATCGTGAGCGAGATTACCGTTACGGCTGTACGCCCGCGATTTCGTGACAAATTGAGCTTTGCTGTTTGCCAGAGAATATGACGGCTAAGCTTGTGCTTTTTGGGACGCCGGATGCGGGAGATCCCGCTTCCCACCAGTCCAATTATCGCCGTAACCGGAGGAACCCTTGAGGCAAGTCTAGCTGGAAGCCAGGCGGATACAAGCGTAGCCGTAAGCCCAATGCCAGCAGCGGCTTCAAGCCATAGCCAGGGGGTGCGCACGCTGCTGCGTACAACCTGGACAGCTTGATCGACTGAATCTACTCCGAGCACATCCGGATTGATAATGGCGCCTACGTTGCCGACAACTCCACGCGAGGAGAGAGTACCAAGCAAGAGACCCAGAGGAATGCCAATGGCACATAGCAGCAAAGCTTCCACCAGTACTAGCTTATGGACCTGGGCAGGAGTAGCTCCTATCGCCCGAAGCATCCCGAATTGGCGTGTTCGTTGAACAACGGACACCTGAAAAATATTGTAGATGACCAAACAAGCTGCTAGCAGCACCAGCCCACCGATCAGAATACTGCTTCTGGTCAGCCCATTCCCTGCTTCATCGGATTCGTTCCCACTATATCCGAGTGCTGCAATCAGCCAAGCGTTCTCATCCATCTGCCAGTCCTTTAGTTTAAGCTGAGCAAAGAGCTCATTTTCTGCTTTTACCGGGTCCACCTCGTCTTTAAACCTTACAAAAGCACTGAGCGAATTGGGCAGGTCCTTGAAGGTGCCAAGTCCGATAAAGCCTATTCCGTACCGACCACTGACTGCTGCCGGATGGTTTTTCATTATGCCGGCGAGCGTAAATGTCCGCCTCTCCGTTCCTGTCGAGGAGAAGCTGCCGTCTGCTTGCATAGCCGTAAAATCAATCGCCAGCTCAATTTGGGCTCCTTCCTTCAACGGAATACCCAGATAGGAAAGGGTCTGTTCATCCAGAATGATCTCATTGGCTTTGGTTGGATAATGCCCATTCAGCAGCTTCATACTTAACAGCTCAAGCGCAGTTGGATCAGCTTCCTCCAAGCTTACGGCAAAATTCTCATCTGGAATGGGTGCGCTGCCAGTCACCTCACTGATCCCTAGCTGTTCCACACGGCGATCAGCCCGCAACTGCTCAAGCTGCTGCTCTGACAATCCCTTGTAATGGACATGATACTGCCCTGACAGCGATTCAGCCTGAGCAATTTGGGCTTGTGTCAAGGCATCGGACAGGATGCCGAGCACGCTTATCAGTGCTACCGATAGGGCTATGGCGATTACTGTCAGGAGGGTTAACAGCTTTTGACGCTTCAAGCTGCGCAGACTGATTCCCAGATAGTGCCTCATCGGATGACCTCCTCGGCTAATCTGCCGTCTACCACACGAATGCGACGCTCTGCCTGCGCTGCAATCGCGGGATCATGGGTGATCATCACAAGGGTATTGCCCAGCTCTGCGACAGATTGCTTCAGTAAAGCCAGCACCTCATTCCCCGTAGCCGTATCTAGATTGCCTGTAGGCTCATCTGCGAATACGATGCGCGGGCGGTTGATCAGCGCACGGGCGATAGCCACACGCTGCTGCTGCCCGCCGGAAAGCTGGCCTGGCAGATGAGTCATTCGATCCGCGATTCCCAGCATGTGCGCCAGCTTATCAAGCCAGCCGCGATCCACCTTGCGCCCATCCAGAAGCAGAGGCATCAGGATATTCTCCTCCGCCGTCAGCACAGGTACCAGATTAAACGATTGAAAAACAAAACCAAAGGTCTGGCGGCGAAAAACGGAGCGGTGTTTTTCTGGCATGGCATAAAGATCCTTGCCTTCAACAAGCACTCGTCCTGCTGTGGGCGCATCGAGTCCTCCGAGCAGATGCAACAGAGTTGATTTGCCGCTACCGCTGGGGCCGGTGAAGACCACAAATTGTCCTGCTTCAATATTGATCGTGATCGCGTGCAGGGCAGTTACCTTCGCTTCTCCTTGTCCATAAGAACGAGTTAATTGTTCACAGGCTAATACTGACATATAAAATCCTCCTTGAATTCGCTTCAAGGAGGATTTTAGCAAGCAATTCTATAGTTTCTATATACATGTTGTACATCGTATTCTCTTTGCACTTACTGGTCCAACTGGGTCGCTCAATGACAACTGATCCCTAAGCATATCAAGCCCATATAGAAAACGGAGCTTCTGCTGTTTCTTTTATTGGGGTAAGTCTAAATGCTATGTTAGCATACTGCAACAAATTAGTAATTAATATTTATAATTTTATATTCAAGTGGTAACCATATTATCAAGAAAATGACTTTTGGATGGAGTGAGTTTAGGATGATGCTGATTATTGGCTGGGTCTTGATCGTTTATGTTGTAATCGCAATTATTATTTTAATTGTCTTGCGTAAGGAGTTGGTTAAATTCTTAAACAGACTGTTATCAAAAACTAAAATCGTATTGGCGCGTGGAAAAGACCTTCTTTTGCCAATAAAGGCTGCTGCGTCATCGACAAGAAGAGGTGCAGAACATATTGACAAAGTGATACAAAATATCGAACAAACGGTTCAACCCCTAATTACATCGGTTGCAGGTGATTTAGATGCAATTATTACTGCAATTCAGGATGTTCCGAAT
>JAIMBU010000210.1 GCA_023511325.1 Gorillibacterium sp. | reverse complement strand
GCCAGGGCAAGCGGGTTTAGTTTTAAACAATATGCCGGGTAAGCTTGGTGGGGTGGATTGGCTGAAAGCCAATTATCTGGTTTTTGATGTGCTCATCCATGAAGAATGGTCGGTTGGCTTGAATGTGGGTTTCTGGGAAGAGAGCAATCTGACAGAGCTAGCGAATCTCGTATTTACCATTGGAGTATTACCCGGTGTGAAGACGACGATTGCCATACCGCTAAGCGAGCTTAACTCTCAGCGTATGTTTCAAGGGAGAACACCGGGTCGCTTGAAGACAGTCATCCATGGCAATAAAGTGGATCTTGCCCTTGTGAACAAAGTGTGGATCGGTGTGCAACGCTCTTCCTTTACCCAGAAGCTTGCCATTACTAACCTTCACCTGAGTGTAGCCGAGCCCGAATACCCCCTTGCTGAGATTAAACTGGTGGATGAATTTGGCCAGTGGACGCAGAAGGATTGGCCGGGCAAAATCCATTCCGAAGCGGAGCTGCTCAGCCAGCTTCAACCATTGATTGCTAAGGAGCAAGTAAGTAACTTCCCCGCTGACTGGAGCAGTTACGGCGGTTGGACGGGCAGGAAGTTTGAGGCGACAGGCTACTTCCGCACGCAGAAGGATGGCGAGCAGTGGTGGTTGGTTGATCCAGAAGGCAACGTCTTCTACAGTAATGGGCTGGATTGCATCAGACCAGATGAAGGTTGCCCTGTTGATGGCATGGAGAAATTGTTCACTTGGCTTCCGGAGAAGGATGGGCTTTACCAAGAGGCTTGGAGGGAAAATACTTGGGTTCAGCCGTCCAGCACGATTAACTTTGCCGCAGTCAATTTAATCCGTGCATTTGGTGAGAACTGGTGGGAGGCTTGGACCAAGCTGACGCGCAATTGGTTAATTGAATGGGGCTTTAATACGGTGGGCAACTGGTCCAGCGAGCGCTTTTCACATGAGTCTAAGCTGCCTTACGTATGGCCGCTAGAGAATTTCCCCCAGACGAGAAGCTTGATCTTTCGTGATTTCCCTGATGTATTCAGTGATGAATATCAGGAGAATGCTGAGCATTTCGCTAGTCAACTGTGTCGTTTCAAGGATGATCCTTACCTGATCGGTTATTTCCTGCGCAATGAGCCGGAGTGGGCCTTCGTGGAGGGTTTGATCATTGCCGAAGAGCTGTTGGAGAATCAACATGATTTTGCTTCCAAGCAAGCGTTGCTTGCCTTTCTTGAGCAGCGATATAACGGTGAGATCAGTCTGCTTAACCAAGCGTGGAACACCACGTTCCTTCGGTTCGACCAACTGAATGGCGGGGTTAAGAAAGCAGCTAGCTTCTCGGAGCAGGCACGACTGGATCTGCGAGCATTCTCGCGCGAGATGATTGCCCGTTATGTTCGCCTACCGAGTGAAGCTGCCAAGGCAGTTGATCCGCATCACCTCAACCTGGGCATGCGTTATGCCTATCTGACCGATGAGGATCTGCTTGCGGGCTGCGAGCATTTCGATGTGTTCTCGATTAACTGCTACAAGTTTGATCCCACACCCCAAATTGAAGTGGTCGGCCGTTTGACAGGCTTGCCGGTGATGATTGGTGAATATCATTTTGGTGCCTTGGATAAAGGGCTAACGGCTACAGGGCTCAAGGGTGTCTCCTCGCAAAAGGAAAGAGGAAAAGCCTACAGCCTTTATTCTGAACACGCAGCGGCTAGCCCTTATTGTGTAGGTGCCCATTATTTCATCCTCTCCGATCAGGCCGCCTTGGGTCGTTTTGATGGAGAGAACTATCAGATCGGTCTGGTCAACGTCTGTCATCAGCCCTACAAGGCTATGCTGCATTATGTCACGGAGACGAATCGGACGATCTATCAGGTAGCATCTGGAGAGAGGGAGCCCTTTAACGAGCAGCCAGATGAAATTGAGTTTATTGCTTTTTAAGCGATCAGAAAGCATGTAAATGAACGCGCTTATCCTTTCTGATTGTTCATCGGTAAACGTATAGCGTTGAAAAATGCTGAGGCATTTATCCTTGATTGGAATTAATGTTTGACACTTACGTAACGTAAGAAAGTAGAGTAAGTGCAGGAGGTGCTAACAATGAAGATCAAAGAGGTGTGCAAGCGAACCGGTCTGACAGAACGGACGATTCGCTTCTATGTAGAGGAGAATTTAATTCATCCACAGATGAACTTAATCAATCTTAGGGAGTATCGCGATTACTCGGAAGAGGATATTGCGGAGCTGATGACAATTGCTGATTTGCGTAAGCTCTTCTTTACTTTAGATGAAATTAAAGAAATGAAGCAGACGCCATCAGCCATTGCCGATGTGGTTGCTGCCTATAAGCTCAAGCTGAAGAACGACGCAACAGCTAAAGCATCTATAGTCGAGATATTAGACACCATCGATTTGTCATTGCTTTCTGATGTGGATACTCTTGCCGCAAGGTTAAGTAGTGTGTCCGTGAGCTTATCCCTTCCGGAACGGGATATTAAGCCTGATTTTGGTAAGTTCGATCCTGAAAGCAAGGAAGAGCGAGAGCAACAATATCAACAATACCTGAAGCGGCAGAAGGGACAGTTTACCAGAGGCAAGGTGATTGTATTCTCCTTGGCAGCAATTAATATGATGTCTGCCTTAATCTCAGCGGTTTACGACTTCCATTTTCTCAGCTTGGCACTCAATATCATCTTTTCCATTGCTTTGTTTTTTGGGGTAACTTGGATTCGCTATTTCTTTGCGCTTGCGGCTACTTACGGCGTATTTTCGAGTGTGGTACTGATTCTTGGGCATGCGAATGAGCTGAATTTGACCACGGGACTCATACTGCTCATCCTACTGCAAATGATCTATGGGGTTGTGTCCAGTGTTCTTTTGTTTAGAAGCCAGGCAATAAGCGAATTTATGTACGCTCAGAAAAACGGCTGAGCAAGAATCAGTCTGGTTTGCCGTTTTTCCAACTAAATATATCACCAGCGAGAGTACAGCTAAGCCGTGCTCTCGCTTTTTGCTGAAAAAGCAGTTACCCAGTAAATAGCCGTATTATGAAGCTCAAACGAATGAGCTGATAAGATCAGTCAAGCGGTTCCGGTTAGGATTTAGCCAATTTAATGATATCCTTACTCTCTAGAATCGATTTGTCATACCCCTCAGTAACGGTGTGAATCATTGCTACACCAAGCTGCTTTAAAGACACTGCAACGTTGGGAAAAAATCTTCTGAGAATAGGGTAAACCCAGATCAATGTGTAAGAAAATTTATTGGTATTTTTTAATCCCTTGGTTGGATGAATGTAGGCAGGGCGAAACATGTATGCTTTCTTGAAAGGTAGCTGCAAGAGGTGATTTTCGGTCTTACCTTTCACTCTCGCCCACATGCGTTTTCCTTTCTCTGTGCTATCCGTCCCCATCCCCGAGACGTAGCAGAACACCATATCGGGATTCAAGCTTGCCAGCATTTCCGCTATATGCATCGTAAGATCAAACGATAATCGTGAGTACATATCCTCCTTCAAACCAACAGAGGTTACACCTAAGCAGAAGTAGCAGGCATTATAGTTACTAAATTGAGACCTGATTGCAGATAAATCAAGAAAATCCTTGTGGATGATTTCAGTTAATTTGGGATGTAAAACGCCGCATGGTTTGCGGTTAATCACTAATATGTGTTCCACATCAGGATGCTGCAAACATTCATGTAATACACCCTCGCCTACCATCCCCGTAGCACCGGTAATGATCGCTCTTATTTTCACGATGGATTCCCCTTTTTCTCAGATTAAAAAGAATTTAAATATTCGTCTGTTCTAGTGAAGCTTTGCTCTATAATAAGTATTCGTTCGTTTAAAGTCAATGTGAGAAAGCTATACGGATCATTCAACTCAAAAAGAACAGCTCTTCACTTGAATCTAAAGTAAATGTAGTAGTTATGTGAATGTTACGTTACAATTAGTATCTATACGCTAACCAATAAAGTGGAGTTGGTGTACTGTATAGGATATGATAACAACCAATTTGGGAGATAATAACAAAGCAATATCCGTAGAGGTCATACAGCCTACAGAAAATAATGGAGTGATGATATGAGTAAAGCTAAAGGTGGAACGGGTCGCGGGACAGGCAGTAAGGGCTGGACTCGTTGGAATAAAAGCGCGAAAGCGAAAACGGTAGGCAAAAGAACAGGAGCAAGTATTGGACCAGGCGCTTATGACAAGGATGGTAAGAAAATTGATGGCACAACCAAAAGTGCCAGTGTTGTTAAAGGGGTAGCCGTGGTTAAAAACAATAGAGTGGTTATCGAAGAGAAGAAGTAGGGATTAATGGCTTGACCAACAAAGCACTTCGGCTTGGCATAGACGCTGAGAAGGTGCTTTTTTCTTTGCCGAACGAGCTTAAGTCGAGCGGGTGAAGGCGATGAAGTTCCACCGTTTGGTTAACATGATTGCGCTAAGCTTTTTCTGGATTTGTCCATGATTTGTCTGATTTGTCGATTAAATCATTTCATTTTGGCTATTGACCTTCACGTTATGTCAAGGTGTACACTTGATTTGTCAGGAGGTGAGGACATGGAATACACGGTGCAGAAGCTCGGACAGCTTGCGGGAGTTAGCACAAGAACGTTGCGATTCTATGATGAGATTGGCATTCTGAAGCCAGCAAGAATCAATTCATCAGGCTATCGTATCTATGGACAACAGGAAGTGGATCGACTGCAGCAGATCCTCTTCTACAGAGAGCTTGGCGTAAGCTTGGAGAGCATAAAAACCATCGTCATGGCATCGGCCTTTGATGAAGCTAAAGCACTTAGAGAGCATCGCGACAAGTTGCTGGAGAAACGGGAGCAGTTGGATGCACTGATCGCAAATGTTGATAAAACAATAGCGGTAACGGAAGGGAGCACGACAATGACAAACCAAGAGAAATTTGCCGGCTTTAGGCAGAAGATGATCGATGAGAACGAGAAAAAGTATGGGGAAGAGATCCGCGCTAAGTATGGTGACGAGCAGGTTGATAAGTCCAATGGGAAGGTGAAGGGCATGACAGAGGAACAATACGCTGAGGTGGAAAAGCTGGGTGACGATGTTATCGCGACACTGGCTGAAGCATGGGCAACGGGCGACCCTGCAGGTGAGTTAGCGCAGAAGGCGGCTGAGCTACATCATCAATGGCTATGCTTCTACTGGAGTAGCTATACGAAGGAAGCACATGCAGGGGTGGCCCAAATGTATGTGGATGATCCGCGGTTTACGGCCTATTACGATGCAAGACAGCCAGGTACAGCGCAGTTTCTGCGCGATGCCGTGCTCATCTACACGGGAATTGTGTAGCGACAAGAACATACCTGAATTGAAAAGCCTATAAAATAACGCCCTTCATAAATTATTGACGTATATTCTTGTCGCAAGTTTTGGACATGAACATACGTCAATATTTGCTTAGCGAAAAGAAAATGCTTGTATAATAAGCAGAAGAGCCTAGAGGTTATTAAGCTTGTCACCATTTAATCTGAGCTTCTTATTTAACCCCCTCGTGGTGTCAGAAGGGGTATGGTTAAGATTTTTTAGCTTCTCGGCTATTTGATCCGGTCTCCAACCGTCTAAATGGAGCAGGTTCACCAGAGCAAGTGGTGAATTCAAAAGTTTCGTTTGGAAATACCTTTCGTGTATTAGTATTTTCACTTAACTGCAAGTAATTTTGAGGTTGCTGAAACTACTTTGATGCGGCATGCGTCTAATGCTATATAAACATTTACAGGATGTGTATACCCATGAAACCATTATCAAATATAAAGAAAAGCGTGAATCTGTTTATCGCAATTTTGATAACTGTAATGATATCGGCATGTACGGAGCAACGAAAAACGGAAGTTCAATCGCCATCCCAACCTGTTAACTCCCAGACATCTGTAGATCAGCCCGAGCAGCCCAAAATCGGAGAAGCAGTTCCAAAGAGTTCTTC
>JAIMBU010000209.1 GCA_023511325.1 Gorillibacterium sp. | reverse complement strand
ATTTGGTTGATACCGCGGACGAGCGTCCGGTTGATTTTTATAAAATAGATTACGATTGTACAGCATGGGCAGAAATTCCTGTTCCCGCTCATTGGCAATTCCATGGCTATGATTACCCGCAATATACGAATGTGACCTATCCATGGGTGGGAAAAGAAGACATCAAGGCTCCGTTTGCCCCGACGCGCTATAATCCGGTTGGCTCTTACATCCGCAGCTTTACGATTCCGGCTAATTGGCAAGACAATCCTGTTTATCTTAGCTTTCAAGGCGTTGAATCGGCATTCTATGTTTGGGTGAATGGAGAGCTAGTTGGCTATAGCGAGGACACGTTCACTCCAGCCGAGTTTGATATTACGCCGTATCTGGTGCAGGGAGAGAATAAGCTTGCAGTCGAAGTGTATCGATGGTGTGATGCCAGTTGGCTGGAGGATCAGGATTTTTGGCGACTGAGCGGTATTTTTCGTGACGTGTATTTGTTCGCAACTCCGAAGGCACATATCTATGACTTTTCTGTTGTAACGGAATTGGACGAGCAATGTTTGGACGCTGAGCTTAAGCTGAAGGCAATCATTATTCAAGATGGAACCTATACAGGCCAGAAGCTTTTAGTAGAAGCGATGCTCTATGATGTCAATCAGCAACCTGTATTTGGCCAGCCTGTCCGTATCTCTGTTGCTCCACAAGATGATTTGGAGCAGTTAGTAGTTACCTCGGTTAAGGTTAAGCGACCGCTGAAGTGGAGTGCGGAGCAACCAAACCTCTATACGTTGGTGCTTAGTTTGACGGATGAGTATGGAGATATGCTGGAAACAGAAAGCTGTAAGGTTGGTTTCCGCAAGTTTGAAATTGCTGATGGACTGATGAAGATCAATGGGCAGCGGATCCGTTTCAATGGAGTTAATCGTCATGAGTTCGGCTGTGATACAGGGCGAGCGGTTCGCTATGAGGATATGCTGCGGGATGTCAAGTTGATGAAGCAATACAATATCAACGCGGTTCGCACCTCCCATTATCCCAATCATCCCCTTTGGTATGACCTGTGTGATCAATATGGACTCTATGTCATTGATGAGACGAATTTGGAAACCCACGGAAGCTGGCAATATGGACAGCAGGAAGAGCTAGATACGGTTCCGGGTAGCAAGCCAGAATGGACCGCTAATGTACTCGACCGAGCCAATTCCATGCTGCAACGCGACAAGAATCATCCGTCAGTGATCATTTGGTCGTTGGGAAATGAATCATTTGGTGGCGAGAACTTCATCAAAATGCACGATTATTTGCATCAACAAGACCCTACACGCATCATCCATTATGAAGGTACATTCCATTTCCGAGCATTTGATCATGCTTCAGATATCGAGAGTCAGATGTATACCCATGTGGATCAGATCATTGAATATGCCCTAAACGATCCGAAAAAACCTTTTATCCTCTGTGAATACAGTCATGCGATGGGCAACTCTTGCGGCAATCTGCATAAGTATGCCGAGGCCTTTGATCAGTATCCGGTACTGCAGGGTGGCTTTATCTGGGACTGGTTGGATCAAGCGATTCGGACCACCAGTCCAGAAGGGAACTCCTACTTGGCCTATGGTGGAGATTTTGGGGAATTCCCCAATGACGGTAACTTTAGCGGCAACGGGCTGCTTTTTGCCGATGGTGCAGTTACACCAAAGCTAGTCGAAGTAAAAGGCTGTTACCAGAACGTCAGGTTTGCAGCAGAGGATTTGGCGGAAGGCTTGTTGCGACTAACGAATCAATTCTTGTTTACGGACTTGAGCCGTTTTGATCTGGTCTGGCATGTGGAGCGAGGCGGTGTTTCGGTAAACAAGGGGCGCAAAGCTGTTGAGCTTGCCCCGTTAACCGCGGGAACCATCAAGCTACCGTATTCCTTACCCCCATTCCGTGCCGCTAACGAAGAGTATTGGCTGACCTTGAGCTTTGTGCTGCGGGAAGCTACGCTTTGGGGACCGGAGGGACATGAGGTAGCTTTTGCTCAGTTTGAGCTGCCAGTCCGGCACGCTCCAGCGAAAGTGGAGATTCTAGGAACGCTTGCCCCGCTAGAAGTCGTTGAAAGTGAGACAGAGCTTCGTGCCTCCGGCAACGGCTTCGAGATTGTGCTCAATAAGGTACGAGGAGAACTCGTCTCCTATGCAGCGCAAGGTCAAGAGCTATTGCGCTCTGCACCAACTCCGAATTTCTGGCGGGCTGTCACCGATAATGATAAAGGCAGCAAACACACAGTTCGCTGTGTCACCTGGAAGCATGCAGGCCGCAATAAAACAGTGAAACATACAGAAACAATAGTTAGCGCCGAGCAAGTCGTGCTGATTGTAGATTTCCTCGTGGGCACAGCTCCCCGTTCCGCCTGCCGCGTGAGCTATACGATTGATGGAACCGGTGAAGTCGAGATTCGCCAAGAGTTAATCCCAGGTGTCAACTTACCCGAAATTCCTGAGGTGGGTATGATGTTTACCATGGATGATAAGTTCAGTCAGTTGACCTGGTACGGAATGGGTCCTGATGAGAACTACTGCGACCGGAAATCAGGAGTTAAGCTTGGTCAATATCAGGGTACAGTTAAAGCGCAATTTGTTCCTTACCTAAAACCACAGGAATGTGGCAATAAAACAGGCGTTCGTTGGGCGGAAATTCGTAGTGCTGAAGGTAGTGGGCTACGAATATCTACGGACTCCCCTGTCGAACTGAACATACTTCCATATACACCAGAGGAGCTTGAACGGTATGACCATCCTTATCAGCTTCCAGTCAGCAATCAGACCGTAATAAGGGTCAATGCACGCCAAATGGGCGTGGGTGGAGATGATAGCTGGGGTGCCCATACGCATAAGGAGTATACGCTATACGCAGACCAACCTTATATTTATTCCTTTCGCCTAAAAAGCGTTTTGTAGATTCCTTGGATTAGATTCAAAAGACTGCTTCAGTCCTGTGCGAGGACTGGAGCAGTCTTTTCCTTACGAGTAGAAAGGATGAGTTTGCTCGCTTACGTTTCTCAACCAACTGCTATAATGGAATTATTCTGGCAATGCAATCAAGCAAGGAGATAGAAGCTAATGAGATAGGGGGTGACGCATGTTCAAGTCAAACAGATCGCTTTTTCAAGCTGAAATCCTGCAAGGTGACTACTATCCCCGAGTTTTTGCTTATTACTTTAAACAGTGGAATGGCTACTCCATGCCCTACCATCAGCACAATGCAACGGAAATCATGTTCCTCATCAATGGGGAATGTCGCGTGGAGTTTGAGCAAGAGATCAACCATAGTACGGCTTCGGTTGTTCTTCGCAAAGGGGAATTCATCCTGCTTAATGCCAATGCAGCGCACCGACTTATTGTAGAGAAGTCATGCCGGATGCTCAATGTTGAGTTTCGCTTTCTAGCGGGGGAGACCAAGCTACCCTCGATCAGGGAGTTGGCAGAGGAGATGCAGGTCTTATCCTCTCTAATGGCAGAGCCGCAGGCTTATGTTGTACTTAGAGATCCAGATGAGGTATATCACATCATGAAAAGCCTTGTTCTGGAGCTGGATCGCGGGAGTAGAGACGGTATGATGGTGCAGCTACTGCTTGCCCAATTATTCGTTCGGATGGCACGGTTGCAGAATGAGGCGGAGAAAAGGGGAACAGACCCAGCCAGCTTATATGTGAAGCAAGCGCTGGAGTACCTTAAACAGAATTATGATCGAGAAATTAGAGTCAGTGATATCGCTTCAGCCGTCAATCTGCATCCGGGTTATTTACAGCGCATTTTCAAGGCACAGTCGGGCCAGACCATTATGGAACAGCTTACAGTCATTCGTATGGAGAAGGCCAAGATGCTGCTCATGCAAACAGATATTCCGATTGTCGATATCTCTGGATATGTCGGGGTTGGGAGCAGACAATATTTTCATGCATTGTTTAAAAAATATTGGGGAGAGACACCTGCTGAATGCCGTAAAAGTTTAGATCGCCATGTTTGGGAGTATGGAGGAAGTGAGGATTTCTGACAATTTCATTGGCAACTGGTCACAATTCTGATAACGGTTCCATGGTAAGCGCTGATACAATGAGGTTGAGTTTATATTACCTAATCATTGAAGGAGGCTGACTGACTATGGCTTTTAAAGTAGCTTTTATCGGAGCGGGAAGCATTGGCTTTACTCGCGGATTACTGCGTGACCTACTTGCAGTACCTGAATTTGATCAGATCGAAGTGGCTTTTACAGACATAAATCCGCATAATTTGGACATGGTGACCAAGCTGTGCCAAAGGGATATTAACGAGAATGGTTTAGCCATTCAGATCCAAGCAACGACAGACCGTCGGGCCGCACTAAAGGATGCCAAATATATCTTTTGTGTCATTCGTCAGGGTGGTTTGGAGGCTTTCGCCAAAGATGTGGACATCCCCTTGAAGTATGGTGTTGATCAATGCGTGGGAGATACCCTTTCAGCAGGTGGTATTATGTATGGTCAACGGGGAATAGCCGAGATGCTGCAAATATGTAAAGATATTCGCGAAGTTGCAGCTGCGGGTGCGCTTTTGCTTAATTACGCTAATCCAATGGCCATGATGACATGGGCCTGTAACAAATATGGCCAAGTTCGCACGATTGGGTTATGTCATGGTGTCCAAGGTGGACATCACCAAATTGCTGAAGTTTTTGGTTTGAAGAAGGCAGAAGTTGATATCATCTGCGCGGGTATTAACCACCAAACGTGGTACATCCAGATTCGTCACAAAGGCGAGGATTTAACCGATAAGCTACTGGCGGCTTTCGAGCAGCATACGGATTTCAGTCGTACAGAGAAGGTTCGGATTGATATGCTCCGCCGTTTTGGATATTACAGCACAGAATCCAATGGTCACCTGAGTGAATATGTTCCATGGTACCGCAAAAGACCTGAAGAAATTAACGATTGGATTGACCTCGGAAGCTGGATTAACGGGGAGACCGGAGGTTATCTACGCGTTTGCATCGAAGGGCGCAATTGGTTTGATACGGACTTCCCCAACTGGATGCAGGAACCTGCTAATCGATTTACGGCCGACAAACGCAGCGAAGAACACGGCTCTTATATTATCGAAGGCCTGGAGACCGGCCGAGTATACCGGGGACATTTCAATGTAATCAACAACGGAACAATTACCAACCTTCCCGATGATGCTATTGTTGAAGTTCCAGGCTTTGTCGATGCCAACGGTATCAATATTCCGCGGGTGGGCGAATTGCCACTTGGACTTGCCGCCGTATGCAATGTCAGCATCTCCGTGCAGCGTCTCGCTGTAGAAGCAGCCGTTCGTGGTGACGATAAACTGTTGCGCCAAGCGTTCATGATGGACCCGCTCGTTGGAGCTGTTTGCAACCCGAACGAGATTTGGCAGCTAGTCGATGAGATGCTGGTTGAGGAAGCCGAATGGTTGCCACAGTATAATGTAGCCATCACTGAAGCGAAGGCGCGTCTGGCTATTGGCCATTTGATCCCGACCCGTAGCGAATACCAAGGTGCGGCTCGACTGAAGGTCAAGACAATAGAAGAGATGCAACTTGACCGAGAAGCTGCCAATAAGAACGCTGGCGAAGCGGACAAAGGCAAGGACCGGGAGAAGGCTCGTTAATCGCTCCGTGAAAGCGAGTGAGCTGGGTGTTCGCCCTGCCCATTGCTCCGCTGCCGGAATATAATGCGGTAACCCATAAGACGGGAGCGGTTTAGATGAAGGGCAATACACCCGCTGTTCTGATCCTGTTGTTATTTATTCTGCTTGTGGTCATTCTTCTGATCACGGGATAGAAGTCTAAAGCACGAGTAAACCGCAAGACTAACCGAATGATCGGTGGTCATTGCGGTTTTGTTTGTTACGCAAAAGTTTACCTGCATTTCGTCACCTTGATTTAACCTTTTTGGAAAAGCGATAAATCATTGAAATGCATTCTGTTATGCGTT
>JAIMBU010000208.1 GCA_023511325.1 Gorillibacterium sp. | reverse complement strand
TTCCATTCTGGCCTGTGAGCTTGGTTATCGGGAAAAAGCTTATGAGATGTACTTGCGGACAGCGCGACTTGACCTAGATAACTACAATAACGATACGGAAGACGGCTGCCATATCACCAGCATGGCGGGAACCTGGATGTCCGTCGTGCAAGGTTTTGGAGGTTTACGTGTAGAGAATGACCGACTCCTACTGAAACCGATCATTCCGGATCCATGGAAGTCTTTCTCCTTTAAGGTGATGTTTCGTGGGTCCCGTTTGCAGGTCAGTGCGACGGAACAAGAGGTCATCGTTAGCAACGAGACGGATACCTCGGCTGCCATCCGGATTTATGATCAGGATTATACGGTTGATGGCCTTTCGCAAGTGAAGGTTGCCAGGAGTATGGTGACGGAGTGAATGAGAAAAATCAAACGTATAGTAACGTTGCCCCTTGTGGTTATGATGAGGCTAATCAACGAAAATTGATGCCCATACGATTAGGGCTGACCTTCTACAAGTTGAATTTCTGCATGGATGCGGCGATCAGCTAAAAAATCCTGTATGAATTACAGGATTTTCTCAATGAGTGATGCTTTGCGCGCTTTATCCTGTACAGAGTGCAGGATTTTTCAAAAAAACGATTCCATTTGATCGATTAGGCTCAAAATCCTGTATATTATACAAGATTTTGGGCCTTTGCAGCGCTGGAGCAATTTTATCCTGTACAGAGTACAAGATTTTCTGACCACGAAACATCGTGTTACCTGAGGATTCAGTCTCCAATCTAGAAGGAATGTTAACAATAGAACCCTATTCCCACCCCGTGCAAACATCAACCCACTCTTGGCCGGCTGCATATTGAAATAACTCATCACTGGTCAACTCTATCGCGGAGTTTGTACTCCCGCATGCAGGAAATAGGGTGTCAAATCTCTTCATTGATAAATCGAGGTACACGCGAAGTTGTTGGGTTAAGCCGAAGGGGCAGACACCGCCAATTTCATGTCCGGTTTGGGCTAATACTTCCTCAGGTGTAAGCATTCTTGCTTTAAAGCCCATGGCTAGACGGAATTTTTTGTTGTCGATTTTGGCATCTCCAGAGGTTACAATTAGAATAGCTTGGTCATTTTCTCCGCGAAAAGAAAGAGTTTTGGCAATTCTCGCTGGAATCACACCGATGGTATCGGCTGCTTGCTGTACTGTTGCGCTGGAGGTTGCAAATTCCCTTACATCTTGTTCACGATTAAAACTGCGAAAATGGAGCTTTACATTTTCAATAGACATGTTAATTAATTCCTTTCATTGGCTGGATTTCACTCCATTTTAATGAAATCCAGCCCATTTGGCAAAGCTTTTTAGTTTTCTCAAATGGCAAGAGGTATTGGTAGAGAACGATGGCTGTACGAATAAAAGGTTCTCGAGAAGAGGGAATGTCAATGTACGCAACAATATTATTTGATTTAGACGGGACGTTAACGGACCCCAAGCAAGGCATTACCAAATCTGTGCAGTATGCGCTTAAGAAGTTAAACATTATCGAAGAAGATTTAGATAAGCTAGAAGCCTTTATTGGACCACCCTTGATGGATTCCTTCATGGAAGAATACGCTTTAACCGAAGTGGAAGCCAAGCAGGCCGTTGCCTATTACCGAGAATATTTTAAGGAAAAGGGAATTTACGAGAATGAGCTTTACGCTGGAATCCCGCAATTACTCGAGAGTTTATGCAACCAGGGACGGCAGTTAATTGTGGCTACATCGAAACCAACTGTGTTTGCTGAGATCATTCTGAAGTATTTTCAAATCGATAAGTATTTTACTTGGGTATGCGGAAGTAATTTAGATGGGACCTTAGTGGATAAGACGGAAATCATCCAATACATTCTCGAACAGAAGAATTGCCAGAAGGAGGCTACAATCATGATTGGCGATCGTAAATTTGATCTGATCGGAGCACATAACAATAGAATTGCCTCGATTGCAGTTGGGTATGGCTATGGAAGTGAAGAAGAATTATTGAATAGTAACCCCACTCATTATATAAAGACGATACAGGAACTGGAAAATATATTATCATTGAGGAATAACAATCACTCAAAATAATGGGGGCTATGTAATTGAATCATCAATTTGGTCATACGAACTATCTTATCAGGAGAAAGATCCTTGCCCTTGCTGGTGCAAAATTTCATATTTTTGATCAAAGTGGCCAAGTTGTCATGTTCTCACAGATGAAGGCTTTTAAACTGAAAGAGGATATCCGCCTATACAGCGATGAGAGCAAGACTCAGGAGTTAATTACGATAATGGCTCGCAGTGTCATTGACTTCTCGGCAACCTATGATGTCGTAGATGCAACAACTGGGGAGCGTATCGGTTCCTTACGTAGAAAAGGAATGAAGTCGATCCTCAAGGATGAATGGATCGTGATGAATGCGAATGAAATGGAAATCGGACGCATTAAAGAGGATAGCATGTTCATGGCTCTCTTACGCCGTTTTCTGACCACGCTGATTCCGCAAAAATATCATGTGGAAATGAACTCACAGGTGGTTACCACCTTCAAGCAGAACTTTAATCCTTTTGTTGTTAAGCTAAACGTTGATTTCTCACAGGATCCGGGATTGCAGTTGGATCGGCGGCTTGGTCTTGCAGCAGCGGTGCTACTATGTGCAATAGATTCTAAGCAAGGCTAAAATCATGTTCAAGGGGGTAAAGGACGCGTTGGCCTCTACCCCTTTTCTGATGATATTCGATCTCCAGAGAATTTAGCAGATCCAGCGGTAATCCATTACATTACTGCGGCTTTGACCCCGGGTTGAGAGGAGGAAGATCGGCCGAACCTTGAGGCGTACTCCGAATCGGATAAAGAAAGAAGAACAGCAGGGCGAACAGGAGTAGACCAGCGGGAACCAAGCTAAGCATCAGACGAATACCCGATTCAACCGCTAAAGGTTGAATATCTTGATGTGCAGCATACCCGCTTGTTTCCAGAATCGTACCCATAATGACAGCTTGAAGGGATACACCCCAGCGGACGATAAAGCCGTTCATCCCGAAATACATCCCTTCCCGTCTTACTCCGGTGGTACGTTCATCCTCGTCAATGACTTCGGAGAGCATAACATCAAGTAATACTAACAGTCCGGACAGCCCAGCTCCTACAGCTATTGCGGTGAAGGTTGCCATCGTCAGCGTATGGACAAAAGCAAATGTACTTAAAGCAAGCCCGTAAAAAACTACAGCTGTCATGATCGTTATGCGGACGCCGAACCGGCGTGTAAGTTTGTTCCAGACATAGACGAGTAGAATGGCTGAGATGAAAATCGCACCCAGTAAGATACTGTTGGCGCTTTCCGCTTCGTGTAGCACATACTTCGAAAAAAACGGAATGCCAGCGGGCAAAAGCGCGAAGGTAACCTGGACGAAAAAGCTACCTAGGACAAAGGTAATAAATGCTTTGTTGGCAAAAGTGTAGCGGATCGCCTGGATGAAGCCTAAGCTCATCTGGGTCTGCTGCGGCTTTTCCTTGGAGCCGCGAAGCATGATCAGGAAGAAGATGAGAGCCACTGCACTGAAGATGAGGCCCATGGGTCCCCAACCTAGCTTGCCGTATATCAAGGGCGGTAACGCCACACCGATGATCATGCCGATAATGCCGAATACCTGTCGCCAAGAGGAGACGGAGGTGCGCTCTTCCATAGTGACGAACATCTCGGGAAAAAGAGCAGAGTAGTTGAGCACCACGACGACGAAGGACGCGTCATAAACGAGGACAGTGATGAGAAAATACCAGAAAAGGCTCATACCTGATCCAATTGGGAACCAGATCATGGTGAAAATAGCAGCCAGAGGCGCTACGCCAAAAAGCATATAAGGATAACGGCGTCCCCAGCGGCTATGTGTTCGATCGGAAAGATGACCAATAAGTGGATTTAGAATGGCGTTGAATATACCGTGAATAACCATAGCCAGAGAAATAAGTCCGGGGCGCACCCCCAATTCGTCGACATAATAAAATACGATATAGGTTGCAAAAGCCTGAGCTAGCAAATTAACCGATAAATTACCGGAACTGAAAGCTAGTTTTTGTTTGGTATTACTTAATGCTTTGTTAGCTTCTGCTGCTACCATAGACATCCCCTCCTTATTTCATAGCTGCTCTTTGAGCTTCTTGTAGATCCTTCCAACGAATCATCTGGATGCCTTCCTCTTTTATCACTTTCTGTAGGTATGGATCGCGGAAAAGCTCGAACTCCATTGCCCGGCGCTCCCAATGTGGCATGACAGCTTTTAGCTCATCGGTAGCCGGTGAGGGGTGGATGATGATTTCGGATATGCCAGGTCGCATGCTCCGTAGCAGTGACGCCATGTCGGCTCGTACTTCCTCGTAGGTTTGGCTGACTTCCGTTTGGAAAGGCAGTCCCAGGAGGTAGTCAAGGATAAAGACCCCGCGACTATCTGCCAGTTCTGCCAAGACATCCATGATGATCTCCATTTGGGGTGGAAGATCCATACCAAATGCTGAACGCGGCATCCGGAAGGGAAGCTGGTATTCCATACAGATATCGAGAACGGTCTCCAAAAAGTGCCGGCCTGTTTGCAAACCATACACAGAGCCCATGTGGTTGTCCAAATGAGTCGGATTCACACCAAACAGCTTAGCTAACTCTATCTGGCTGATAATCTCCGTTCGCACCTGTGTCGTGTCAGCTTGCTGCTCCACTGTTAGACAATCTGCTGGGAAATAGCCTTCAGCTGTGATAAGGGAGGTTGTATCACTGTTTCGGGAAACGGGGCCCCATTTATAGAACTTCCACTCGGATGTCAATGTCAGATGGATACCGACATCATAGATTGGATGGGCAGCACTCCACACCGCAGCTTCTTTTGCCCACGGACAGGGCATCATGAGGGTAGTGGAAGAGATAACACCTTCTTCCAGCAACTGCTTGACCCCGATGTTAAACGAATGACACATTCCGAAATCATCTGCATTAACAATCAGCAGTCGATCCTGTTCGCTGTAACCTAGTTTGCTTGCCGTTTTCATAGAAAAAACCTCCATTTCGTAATTGCTGCTCATTCTTACTTGATTTCAAGTAGTTCAGCAGTTCCTTCACCATTCTTCGGTGGTGGTGCAGTAGATACCCTGACCACAAGCTCAGGCTGAATCCTCAGCTTGGCTTGCTGATTCCCACCACTTATGCGATTCATCAGCAGATCCACGGCGTGCACGGCAAGCGGGCGTGCGGGCTGCCGCACAGTAGTCAGATGAGGGTGAAGCCTTGAAGCCAACAATTGATCATCAAATCCAACAACGGATACATCCTGCGGTACCCGAACGCCCATTTCCAAGAAAGCATTGATCAAGCCGACGGCGATATAATCATCCCCTGCAAAAACAGCGGTTGGCAGCTTACCTGATTTCAGCCAACCTTTTGCAGTATGGTAACCAAATTCAATGTCGAATGCTCCCTGGACGATTTCAAAAGGCACCAAACCTGCTTCATCCAGTGCCTGCTGATAACCGCTGCGGCGATCCCTTGTACTACGAAAGAGTTCATCGGCGCACAGATGGGCAATCTCCGTATGACCAAGCTCAATTAAATGGCGAGTAGCCACATAACCCCCAAATACGTTATCGACAGTGACCGAATAGGGAGCCTCTGGTATCTGATTGTCCACCAGTACATAAGGGATTCCTCGCAGATTCATCTCTTCAATAAACGAAGTTTCTTCAAGAGGAGACAACAGGATCAGGCCGTCCACACGGTCCTCATCAATCAGATAATGCCCCTCCTCACTGTTGAGATTACGCGCTACAGATACAGCTGGATAATAACCGTGGCTCCGCAGGGCTACATTGATCTCATCGATTACAGAATCAAAAAAGGAGTCCTGGAGAGTAATAAGAATAATCCCAATAACACCTGTTTTGCCCCGGGCTAAACTTCGCGCAGCTGAATTGGGTCGATAGTCAAGCTCGTGCATCG
>JAIMBU010000207.1 GCA_023511325.1 Gorillibacterium sp. | reverse complement strand
TTATAATACAGGGTATATGGAATTCATTTGTCAATCGGTACAAAGAGACAGGAGCGAATAATATGTGGTTGTTGTTAGGTATAGCTGTTGCACTGGTTTATATTATTTTTACCAACAAGAAAAAACAACAAAAAAGAAAAAAGAAGCATCAAAAGCCGGAAAAGGCGGAAGGAAGACAACCTATTGCGCCGTATCGCTGGTCTGCTGAAAGCACAGAGGAGCAAGAACGGGAGTCAAGCATGGCTTTACTCAGTGCAGAAAAACTGCAAAACGCCATTCCTGCCCCTGCAACCGCCAAGACAAAGCTAGCGGACACGGCAGTGGTCACAGCTAGCACCTCCTCCGCTGCTACAGGTAGCGAGGATGAAGGGCTAAGACATGAGGAAGCAGTTCAAGAAGCTAAAGATGCTGCTGACGCAGGAGAAGGAACTGGGGAAGCAGAAGCAGTCGCTCCTTCAAGTCACTCTGAAGCATCAGAAATATTCGCCGAAGCAGGAAGAACAGACGAAGCTGTTCCTGCTTCGACAGAGGGTGCCGCGAGTGGTGCACTTATTCGCTCTTTTTGGGAAGCAGGGAGAGAACTGCTGCGCCTATCAGGCAAAGAGCCACAGTCATTCTCTACTTTAGCGGGTGGGACAAGACGTTATCCCTATTGTCAGTCTGCGCTTACCGATAAACGTACCGCACGAGCATGGGTGGACGAGCTTCAAGCGCGCCTAAGCGAAGACCTGGTTGCCTTTATTGGTACAACTCATTGGGAGAATGATGCGGCTAGCCTGGATGCTGAGGTTGTCATTGGCAAGAGTGAATCTTCATTCGATATTCTGCGGTTAGCTCAAACAGATGCAGCCCAATATGACCTCTCGACGGAGGATTTGATTGCTAAGCTAAGAGATCTTGATCTTCGCTATGGTATCCGTATATATGCAGCAGAGTCAGATTCGATTGGCTTTGAGCTTCAGTCCGTTCCTGAGGATCTTCCAGCATTAGCTGCAGAGTTGCATGTTTTCTGTCCGAGTGCAGAGATAGTCGGCCATCCAGAGCAACTAGCTGCACACTTGCAGGTTACTCGGGATATTGAGCTTAGATGGGTTTAATCATTTACCTGCGGTCTATGGAATAAAGAGTAGAAAAACGCTCATGCGTATGAGCGTTTTTCTATTTTGAAGCTGGAAGCAATCAAGGAGGAATAGCTGTGGATGAGCTAACGATACTGGGGAATGGGGATTCGATGGGCGTTCCCCGAGTATATTGTGACTGTGAGGTATGTACAGAAGCACGGACGACCGGGGTCAATCGAAGATTGCGCTCTTCTGTAAAGATAGCTACAGATCAAGGGATTCTCTGGATCGACTGCGGTCCGGATTGGGTGGAGCAGATGGAGGGAGCAGGGCATCGGGAGATGCGGCAGGCCCTACTGACACATGCGCATTTCGATCATATGGCTGGCCTTCCCGAATGGGCAGATGCTTGCCGTTGGACGAAGCAAAAGGGAATTCTATATGCTCCGCGCGAGGTATTGTCAGCAGTCAGAGAGCGTTATCCTTGGCTGGAGAATCAATTGATTTACCAGGCAGCAGATGATGGACTGTCCTTTGGCGGGTGGCAGGTGACGGTTCAGAAGGTATACCATGGTAAGAATGGATTTGCTCACGCTTTTCGTTTTGTAAAGCCCAATTATTCGTTCGTCTACTGCCCAGATTCAATCAGTTTGGGTGATGAGGAGAAAAAGTTTTTCGAGAACCTTGATTTATTAATTCTGGGCACAAGCTATTATCATGAAAAGTTTGATTTTCATACACGCTCTGTCTATGACATGGTAGAGGCTCTGGAGCTATTAAAACAGATTCGTCCCGTTCGCACATTATTTACCCATATGTCGCATGATGTGGATGTCCGCCGAGCTTATCCGTTGCCTGCTCATGTAGCTTTAACGCATAGAGGAATGCGAGTACAACTAACGCGTTAATTACATCCGCCGCTGCTGTGGTTTTAGCCTTGGGGAGATTAAGGCCATCAGAATGAATCCGCCAACAAACCCACCGATATGGGCAGTTAAGCTGACATGAGGCACGATTATGGAATTGAGGATTCCGATGATCACGATGGTAATAATCATTTGTCGAGAGGCAGAGTCCAAACGGTTCTTTACGAAGAAGGCCATGTAGATGAACGCGGCATAAATGCCATAGATCGAACCTGAGGCACCCGCGCCAATAAAGTTACCTGAGGTCAGCCAAGTCGCGGTAATGTTGCCAATTATCCCAACGACTACATAGAAGAAAGCATAACGGAAGGACCCCAATGCCCTCTCTAGCGGGGGGGCGAACACGATCAGCGCAAAGGAGTTAAACAACAGGTGATATCCACCAATATGGATGAATATAGCAGCGATATATCTCCAGAACTCAGGGTGAAGCGCCAAACCATAATGCTCCAGACCAACTGGACTGAATTTATAAATCGCACCAAAATCCAGTAGAGTCTGATCGTTTGCCTGTAAAGCCCCACCAAAGAAAATCATGGCGATGAATACAGCGACATTAGCTGCGATCATAAAACAGGTTACCGGATAAAACTTGAGGTATTGGCGAAAGCTTTCATAACGGATGAATTGCATCGGGAAAACTCCTCCTTTTTAAATACATCAAGTACATAGAATGGTTCACTCTCGTTAGTCGTACTCTATTCAAATTACCGATAAGACCACCTTTTGTCAAACGGCAATACGAAAACCTCCCAGCGCTAAAGGAAATGGCTTGGAGGTTTTTGCCTAGCTGATCAATAGGGAATGGGGAATGCATAAGCATAAACCCATTTCTTATGGTTTAGTTTATCAGCTTGAGAGATTGGAATGTCTTCTCCAGAAGTTTGAGGTTTTCTGGGGTGCTCACCGCATCATTAATCCGCAGCTTAACCAGATAGGTGATGTTATTCTTGGTAAATACGTATTCTGTCAGCTTGTAAGGGATATTCTTGGCATTACCTGAGGCCTGGAACACGCGACCTTTGACTCCAAAGATAAGTTTCTCGGTGGATGTGTATTTGTAATCCGCATCTGCGCTTTTACTTTTCTTCTGCTCGTTTTCTTCAGTTTTGAGCACGTCCGCATATTTCAAGCCACTTCTTGCTTCGACTTGGAGCGAACCACCAAGGAAGGTAAAGGCGGCAATCTTTGTATCATTTTTGGGGCCAGATAATTCATTCTCCCAAAGCTCAGGAACCTTAAGTAAATACTTATATTTGTTGTTGGTATAGGTGGTTGTTCGGTTTGGATCGGTTAGATCCTCTTCGTCCTGAATAAAACCAAGCGAAGGATTAATGAGATTCTTATCCGTACGGATAGAGTTAGTTATTCCTTGGGTGAGTTCCGTAGCTTCTTTGGCATCCGTTTCTTTCGGGTAGCTTAGGATAACATGATATTTATATTTATCTTTGATGAAGTAGATGTCGTGATCTACCCACCATTTGTCCCCCATCGTATAGGTGTACGTATTCTCGATTGCAGCTACATCTGCGAGTTTGATGTTAACCAAACCGCTAATCTGGCTGAAGCCTGCGGCGAAGGTAGCGCTAAAGAGTTTCTCTTGTCGTTTGGCCCAAGCTGCAAGTGTATCTCCTGAGGCTGCTGAGGTTACAGTCACCGAAACGGACTTGCTGGAATCGGCATTTGCGTACTCCAGTCCACCAGCCCAAGAAACCTCGGACCAAGCAGAGGGGATTTCAAAAGAGAATCCGTAATCACTGGATACAATTTTGGTTTCTTGAGAGCTGGCGATATCTTTAAGTGAAGGATCCAATCCATTGAAGTCTGGCTTAAAGCTACCAAGAAGTTCAAGATAGCTTCCCAGTTTGGACTTGTTACTGGATATATCACTATTCTCAATATAAAGCGTCACGTAATAGATTGTATCTTTACGTAAGAACGCTCTCGCCTGATAATACGAGCCGTCCTGCAACTTGCCAACTAATTTGGCATAGGGATAGGCGGCATCCTCTACATACTTGCGCTCGAATACGGTTCCGAATTGACCGGATGAAGTAAGATTCCGTAGCAAGCCTGATGGAGAAAGATCTTGGCTTTGTTGTTGCTCGACGCTGACTGTAATGAGGAATTCTTCGTTCGCATCGCCAAACATAATGCTATCCTCACCGCTGAAGTCGTTATAGGTTACAAGTCCAGTCGGATATTTCATAGACCAGCCGTTTTGGCTATCCCCAATTTGGGTTTTGCCTTCATCGGAGTCAATGTAAGTGCCATCCTCGGCTATTTTCCAATTGACACTAGCTTCTTCTTCGCCAAGAACAAGTTCGTGGGTTTCGCTAATTCCTCCTGATTTACTGGTAAGCTTAATCGTTTGTCCAGGTAAATAACGCTTGAGCACTTCATTTAAACCCACAAGGGTATCAATACTCTTGTCATCAATTGAAAGTAGAAAATCACCTTCCTTAAGTCCTGCTTTAGCAGCAGGGGAATCAGGTAGCACATAGGAGATGCTGAGAGGTTGGCGAGTAGGAAGACCCACAACAGCTTCCCAGCTCTCTTCAAACTCCACACCCAGATAGGGGCGTTTCACTTTGCCGTAGGTCAAGAATTGATTGAGCACATAGGTAGCCGTGTCCGCGGGAATGGCAAAGCCAAGGCTATCAACACCGATGTCGGTGTATTTGAGTGTGTTAATGCCGATGACCTCACCATTTAAATTAACGAGTGGACCTCCGCTGTTCCCCGGATTAATGGCAGCATCAGTCTGGATCAGCTGATAACGAGTATTGACGGAGCGGTCCATGCCGCTAACGATTCCAATCGTAACGGAGTTGCGCAGCGCGAAGGAAATAGGTGTGCCAATAGCAATGACACTGTCCCCTACGTGGATATTCGAAGCAGATGCAAAGGTAGCTACCGGCAGATCAGTGGCTTCAACCTTGATTAGGGCAAGGTCGCTTTCTTCATCGTAATGGGTAACCTTAGCCGAATACGATTTACCACCGGAGGTAACGGCAATCAGATTCTTCATATTCTTGACCACATGTGCGTTGGTCATAATCACTCCATCGGAACGGACGACAATACCGGTACCATGTGCCAGATCGTAACGATTTGAAGCACTTTCACTATCTGAAGCTACAGGCTTGCCAATGATGGCAACAACGGATGGTGTCACCTGCGCGATAACCTTGGAGATCGTGGATGAACCGACCGTACTTGCTTCGGGTAAAAATGTGGATTCCGCTTTCACCGTAGGGGCTACTCCGAACGTAAGCACGAGTAATAAACATATGGCGGCCAGAGTCAGCTTTGGCACTCGCAACATGGAAAAATTCATGGATTTCCAACCTCTCTCCTTATAAATGCTAGACTTACTTCTATTCAACGAGAAATGGCTAAATCCTGCCCAATTTTAATTTCCCATCTCAAGACCTAGTTAATGGCGAAAATGGCTCTATTATATTCAAGGATATTGTCGAAATAGCGAGCATGTGGGCTTCATCCACATGCTATAATAGCACTGATCTTGATCTGGGACTCTAGCTTGAAGATGATTGGCGAGCACGCTACAGTTGAGCTTTCTCTCAACAGTCGCCGTATCATGCTCAGTCCAGAGGAACTGATGGCTCTGTTGATTACAAGCATGGCAAAGTAATTGTAAATAGCGTACCTTTCTGTGGTTCGCTTCTTACAGATACCATTCCAGATAGAGAATGAATAACTTGGTACGAGAAGGCGAGACCTAGTCCAGTCCCCGTTGATTTAGTTGAAAAATAAATCATGCCTAAATTTTTAACTTGATCCTTTGCCATTCCAGTCCCATTATCACCAATGGTCAATACAACCTGATTATTTTGTGCTTCTAGCTTAATGAGTACTTTTCCGTCGGAGACATGAGCGCAAGCTTCAATTGCATTCTTTAAAAAGTTTACCAGAACTTGTTTCATTTCTTCCGGGTTTGCCAATATCATTATAGGCTGTTCTGTTTT
>JAIMBU010000206.1 GCA_023511325.1 Gorillibacterium sp. | reverse complement strand
ATTGAAATCTTAAGAAGCTGCTGAAGTAGTAATACTCCGAATAGCTGAGCGATCAAAGGTCATTTTAGTAGCCTCGTTGACACGAATCACGACGGTATCATTATCGATTTCCAATACCGTTCCGTGAAGTCCTCCGATAGTTACTATTTTGTCGCCTTTTTTCAAGCTGCTGAGCATCGAGTTTGTTTTCTTCTGCCGCTTTTGCTGCGGACGGATCATCAGAAAATACAAGACGGCAAACATAGCGATTACATAAATAATGGTCATTGACGTTCCGCTTCCAAGTCCAGTTCCTGCTGCTAAATACATGCTGTTCCCCCCTTTCCATAGAATATAAGCGCTGAATGAATTCTCCCGGAGCTATGGAGTATCTCTCCGACATCGACTGTGATTCCCACAGCAAGCTGCGAGGAATTCGACCCGTAGAGAAATCATTTCATTAAAAACCACTTTTATTGTCCTTCATTCCATAACGTTCAAAGAATTCATCTCGGAAATCTCCGAGTCTGTCATCTACTATGGCTTGTCTCACATTCTTCATCAATTGAATCAAGAAGTGCAGGTTATGGTTAGAGGTAAGTCGTATGCCAAAGGTTTCATCTGCTTTAATCAGATGGCGGATATAGGCACGTGAATAGTTTTGGCAGGTGTAACAATCACAGTCGGGATCAAGCGGGCCAAAATCCTCTGTATATTTAGCGTTACGGAGAACAAGTCGTCCATTGCTAGTCATGACGGTTCCATTACGGGCAATCCGCGTAGGAAGCACACAATCGAACATATCAATCCCGCGCATTGAGCCCTCAATCAGAGCATCCGGCGAGCCAACTCCCATTAAATAACGGGGTTTATTATCCGGTAATATCGGGACAAGGTAGTCCAAAACATTATACATTAGGTCTTTTGGTTCACCTACACTCAGTCCACCAATAGCATAACCCGGAAAATCTAGGGAAGTCAAATCCCTTGCACTCTGTTTGCGCAGATCCTCATACATGCCGCCCTGAACAATACCAAACAAAGACTGTTCCGTCGGTCTAGCATGACTCTGCAAGCACCGCTCCGCCCAACGTGTCGTGCGTTCAAGCGATTTTTTGGCGTAATCATGCTCCGCTGGATAAGGTGGGCACTCATCAAAAGCCATCATAATATCAGAGCCGAGGTCATTCTGAATTTCCATCGCTTTCTCTGGAGAGAGGAACAGCGAATCGCCATTGAGATGGGATTTGAAATGAACGCCTTCCTCTGAAATCTTGCGCATGTTGCTCAAGCTGAACACCTGGAAGCCACCGCTATCGGTCAGGATCGCCCGATCCCAGTTCATAAACTTGTGCAGACCACCGGCTTTTTTGATCAATTCATGACCTGGCCGAAGAAATAGATGATAAGTGTTGCTCAGGATAATTCCTGCTCCCATCGCTTTTATTTCCTCAGGACTCATGGTTTTTACGGTAGCTTGTGTCCCTACTGGCATGAAGCAGGGTGTATCAAATGAACCGTGCGGTGTATGCACCCGCCCGAGCCGTGCCCCTGTCTGCTTGCAGGATTTAATAAATTCGTATGTGACTGCAGCCATGATTCCCTCCTGCTATCTTAGTTAATATTCAATAAACAAACATGGCATCGCCAAAGCTGAAGAAACGGTAGCGCTCTTGAACGGCTTCATTATAAGCCTTAAGCACATTCTCCCTACCTGCCAGAGCGCTAACCAGCATCACAAGCGTTGACTTGGGTAGATGAAAATTAGTGATTAATGCGTCGACTACTAATACATGCTCACCTGGATAGATGAAAATATCAGTCCAGCCTGAACTAGCTTGTAGAGGTGCAAAGGAAGATGCTTGCTCACCTGCTGCCAATCTGGCCGCAGTCTCCAGCGTTCGCGCCGAGGTCGTTCCTACCGCTACGACTCGCTTGCCCGCTGCTTTGGTAGCGTTGACTGCATCAGCCGTTTCTTGGGGGAGGATGTAGAACTCCGCATGCATTTCATGCTCCTCTACCCGTTCCGCTGATACCGGACGGAAGGTTCCCAGCCCTACATGTAAGGTGACATAGGCAATGTGTATGCCTTTGTTGCGAATGCGCTCCAGATAAGCTCCAGTAAAATGGAGTCCCGCTGTAGGCGCGGCTGCGGAACCCTCATGCTTCGCATAGACGGTCTGATAGCGCTCCTGATCATCCAGTCGCTCCTTAATATACGGAGGTAGCGGCATTTGTCCAAGAGCATCCAAGATGGCATGGAAAATGCCTTCATATTCAAAACGAAGAACACGACCGCCCATCTCTCCTTCTTCTTCGACAATGGCGAACAGGGTAGGGTTGTCAGGACTAGCACCGAAGGAAATTCGTGCACCCAGCTTCAGCTTTTTGGCAGGACGCACCAAGGCTTCCCAACGATCTTCACCCAACTCCTTCAAAAGCAGCACTTCTACCTTGGCACCTGTATCTACTTTCAACCCAAAAAGCCGGGCTGGAATCACTCGCGTGTCATTTAACACGAGTAAATCCCCGGCTTCCATAAAATCAATTAGTTGATCAAAGCGGTGATGCTGGACTTCCCCAGTCTGTCGATCAAGCGTCAGTAGCCGTGATCCGGTTCGATCCGCTAGAGGCGTCTGAGCGATTAGCTCCTCGGGGAGGTCATAATCAAATAAATCAACGTTCATTCGTTTCCTTCCTTACTGTTTGACTATTGTAGCGCCCGAATAATAGTGGGTTAGAATGCTTACATAATCCTTGCCTTCCAAAGCCATACCGACCGCTCCAAACTGGGACATGCCCAGTCCGTGACCATAGCCCTTCCCAGTGAATAGGAACTGCTGGCTCCCAGTAGCGAGCCTGACATTTCCCTGACCATTGAGGATCAGGAATTCATTGCCGGTTACCGCTGCATTATTGGTTCCTGTAGCAGCATAAACAGTGGAGGCTCCCGTTACTTCGGTTCGGGCACCAGTCGCACCTAATACAGTATACCTTCCGGTTTCCTCGATTTCAAACAAAGTAGATGGAAGGCCTCCCAACATACTACGAAATCCATCGGGAGCTTTCAGGGTAAAGTTATTTCCGTTGATCAATAACCCCATAACGCGACCGGATACTCCACGCTTAGCAACCTCCAGTGTTTGCAGATTGTTCAGGGGATAGGAAGCATTTATTTTGGGTAATAGTTGCGCAGCAGTTAGGAGGCGGGTCCAGGAGTAGCTGGTTGATTCATCCGCTGTGCTGATGACCGCAACCTGCTCCCCTATCTCCAGCTTGCCAAGCGATGGACTTAAAGAATCAAGTGCAGCCGGAATTGTTCGAACATTCGCGTTGTCTGTTGCAGTGTAAAGAGGTAAACCCCCTGCTGTTATGGAGCTAGTCGCGCTAAGCAGATCCGACCGGACATATCCTGAAGTCCCGTTGTCGCGAAAGATCCGGTACCATGGAAGCTTGCCTTGCTGCGGATATGTATCGGGACTATCCACGCTTTGCAGGTACGGAACCGAGTAACCCCAAGCCTCAGAGCCATCTGCAGTCTGACCGCCTGAATTGGAAGAGAATAAGGTATCGATCAAAACATTATCTATCTTTAGTACTTCACCTTTGGTTTCATTGACAGCTTCTGTCACGTCAGCAGCCTCTTTGCCGAAGTAAGCCTGATCAAGGGTCGTATCCGTCAGGTTCGCTATTTCATATTTCATCCCGGCTTTTGCTGAATAGGTTCTAGCTGCTACCGCCTGCGCCTTTAGTGCTTCCTTCGGGTAGCCTGGCCCAAGCTCGGCATGCACAACTGAGTAAAGATATTGCTCAAATGGAAGCTGGTTTATAACAGCGAGCTTGCCATTTAGGCGGGAGAGCTCAACTGAACCGTTATAAGACAAGTTTTTCTCCTGAACTGTAATTTTACCGGACACAGGAGTAATCAATGCCTTCTGATCAACAGGATTAAAGAGATAATGAGCCGCCCCACCCGATCCGGATGCGGTTGCGCTGACCTCTTCTTTTTCAATAAAGTATGCGGCTCCAGCATTCACAGCTGTTAATTTAATTCCCTTAGCAGTAGCTTCTAATTTTGTCTTCAATGCGCTTAATGCATCTGCATCTGCCTCACTGCCTACCCATAAGGAGTAAGTAGCACTGCCTGCAGCATTACCTTGAAAGGTAATATCTACAGGAATTCCGGCTAAACGCAAGCTTGCCGCTTTCGTTCGCGCTTCGCTTTCCGTTGCGTAGGTACCTGCACTCAAGTGAAGCGGACCAGAGATGCTTGCCTTCTGTGCATAAACAGCAGATGCAGGCGTCTTCAAAAGCTCCGTCAGTGTAAGTTGGGCATTCTCCTTGGTCAGATAATCACCAACAAACACCTGATAGACTGGTTTGCCTTGTACAGAATTCAGATAAATGACGGCATTAGCTTTAATGCCGACAGCTGTCAATGCAGCTTGTGCCTGCTTGAAATCACCTGTTTCCAGGACTTTGATCTGATATTGATCCAGATTAGCCCGGAAAGACTTGTTTGCTGGAACGCTAAACCAGCTGTATTCGCTCCCGTTGGATCGAACACCGATTTTGAGCCCACCAGGAGAGGATAAACCAACCGATGGCACGGTGGTATTAAACTTGCCTGAACTGATGTATAAGGCCACCCGGAACATTCCGGTTTGTTCTTGTGTTGCCGCTTGGGCAGTTGGTATTACGGGCGCAAGGGCAACCGCTGAGACAAAAAAAGAAGCTGCCAACAACCCACGGACGGACCATGATCGCATTTTCCCCATTGCTGTATAATCTCCTTTATTTCTCTTCTAAGCTGTCTTTAAGACAAGACATACCCTTTGATTAGACGTTTTTTACTGGTAAAAGTTGCACAACAAAAAGATTGTTCAGTAAATTGAAGCCTCAAATGCACCAATAACGAATGCCATTAAGGCTTTGCATGATCATCTTCAGTCTTGGCAGAGGGAAGTTCAGTAGGTTTTAGGAATGTCTGTTTATTGTGCAGACTGCAAGCTTCCCCATCCGCCTGGCAATCGTCCGTCCTTCCAAACAACTGGTAGCGGTACCTAGCAATCAGACGGTAGCCCCAATCCGCCACCTTACTCATGCCAGGCAACCGATGTAATACCATCAACCAGCCCATTCCCCTCACTGTACGAAGAATTCGTACCACTGCCTCTGCCCCACGGTATACCGTACCTGTATTGTCGATGACATGCAGCTCGGAAAGCAGTTCCTCTTGTGTATACCCTTCAGGGAGGACAGATTGTTTCGCTTCCTGAAGCGGAATCATCTGTAAATCAACCTGCACCTCCAGCCCCTGCAAAATGGCAACAGTACGCAAACACAGGTTGCAACGGGCATCATACAACAGCGTTAAAGTTTCCATGATCCTTGTCCCCCGCCGTTCTGCTGAGGTGGTTCAAGTCCAAGATGTTTGTAGGCGAGTGGTGTTACCGCTCGTCCTCTAGGCGTTCGTTGGAGAAAGCCAATCTGGAGCAAATAGGGCTCATACACGTCCTCGATGGTCTGACTCTCTTCTCCTATAGTTGCTGCGATGGTATCTAAACCAACAGGACCACCTCTAAAGTTGTGGATAATAGAATGCAGCATCTTGTGATCGATTTGGTCCAAACCGAGTTCATCTACCTGAATTTGTTTTAAAGCCGCCTTGGCAATTTCAAGCGTGATCATTCCGTCGCCCTTTACCTGAGCAAAATCCCGCAACCGTCGTAATAATCGGTTGGCAATCCGCGGGGTTCCTCTGGAGCGCATGCCAATCTCTCTAGCGGCTTGGGCTACAGTTGGTACTTGCAGGATATCCGCTGAACGATTAACGATAAACTCTAACTCATCATCGGTGTAGTACTCAAGGCGACTGACCACGCCAAAGCGATCGCGAAGGGGAGCAGACAATAGACCTGCACGCGTCGTCGCTCCGATTAATGTGAACGGAGGTAAGTCCAGTCGCACGGATCTCGCACTTGGTCCTTTGCCGATGATGAGTTAGA
>JAIMBU010000020.1 GCA_023511325.1 Gorillibacterium sp. | reverse complement strand
ATCCTAATGCTTGACCCATGTCATTCTCCTCCTATTCTGTGTGCTCCGAAAAGTTGTATAGCATCTTCCTGGAGTTCTTTTGTGGCGATGGACACCTCGTTGGGAGCTCCGGTAAGCACCAAGTAACGAGCCTCGACGCGGATGGTTAGCTTGAATGTGGGATGACGCTCCAGCAAGCGGTCGAGTAATCCGATACTGTTCAGACGACAGATGCCAGTCACCAGACCGAGGGCTTCCTGCTGTCGGGTTCCGAGGTAACGAACCAGGAGAGGAGTGGGCTGCAAGGAGACATAAGCTTGAATTGTCTTTTCTTTAGCATTCTGCAGTCGATCCGCTAAAGCCCTTAGTTTGCTGACCATCAGCTCAGGGTCTTCACCAAACAGCTTTAGCTCAAAGCCTTTGCCAGCCTCTCCCCAGACAAGCTCCATATCCAGCTTGGCGGTGCCTGTAAGGACAGCATCTACTGCAAACAATTGGTCGGGACTGCTAAGGCTAGCACCAACGATTCCCACCGTGCGATGTCTGCGGTTTGTAATGCCGAGCAGTGTGCGCAGCTCCTCGCGAATGCTCGGAAAGAACCAGAGCGTACAGCTTGAATCATCGGTGGGGCCCAGGTATATGGCGGCATCCTTAAGTGGAGAGGCCTTGCTGATCTCCGCAGCGGATGCGGTGTAAATCGCCTTGACTTGTGTAGGCGGTAGAGCTACTGCTTTACCTTTGTCTGGCTCAGACCAGAGGGAGGATATTGGCCTCCCCTCAGGCAAAGGAGCTCTTGCAGGAGTAGCGTAATCGCCTATTGCTGGCTGCTCTTTGGCCAGTGTAAGTCTTAGCAAGGGAGACAAGCTCTCCTCCACAAAGCGTTTAGTGGCCGAGATGCCTGACTCGCTAATCCTCCCGGGGTGATCCAATGATTGCTGAACTGCCACCTGTACAGTTTGCTTCTGGCTCGGAGGCGGCACGACGACAGCCGGTTGATCGGATATCTGTCCGGTGAAAGCCGCGAGCCTTTTTGCCGCCTTTTCCTTCTGATAGTTGGTACGCTTGATCGTGGATAGCTGTTTCACGCATGACTCAGATTGACCACATGCCAGCGTACAATCCTCTTTGTGATCGACCGAGCAGTTCCCTATGGGCGAGATACCACTTTTGGCAGCCACAGGTCCTATGAGCTTGCTGGGGTAATCGGATCTGTTACGCTCCAGAACCTCGGCAACGATGCTTTTCATAAAATCAGACAAATGACATCACCCCTTACATCTCAAGCATTTTGGCCAGATCCGGATGCGGACGCGGGATGACATTGGAAGAGACCAATTCTCCACCCGTACGGACATAAGCAAGCTTTCCGGCATCGACAGCAGCGGTTACAGCAGCCACATCCCCTTCAACAATTACCGTTACCAGACCGGAGCCCACCTTCTTCAAATCCACCAGTTGTACATTTGCTGCTTTACACATGGCATCCACAGCCTCCAATGCCGCGACTAACCCGCGGGTTTCAATTAAGCCTATTGCTTGCATAACCAACCTCCTTTTTGCTACACCCAAATCTAACTTATTGCCGGCGCTGGCTACCCCTTATCTGCCCGCGACCCATTCCAACTCATGGTCAGCAGCTGACTATTGGTCAACTGAAGTAAGATGAGCCCACTTGAAAGAGTTCTACAAATACTGACTGAGGTCGATGTCATCCTGACCGGGAATATAGGTCCTGCGATAATGCTCGGCTTCCGCCATAGGGTAGGTGGCGTCGATGCCCATTTTGGCCGTTACGCCCCGCAAATTGTGAGATGGCTCTAGCGGCGAGCCCTTGGCACCCGGTACGATAAAAAGATCCATGTCTGCCTGCACCCTTGTTGCGATCGCCCACTCCACATCCAGTGGATCAAACAGATTCACATCCTCATCGACGACCACGACATGCTTCAAATCCTTGTCGCTGGCAAAAGCCGCCAGCAGTGCCTGCTTGCCATCTCCCTCTGATTGCTTGCGAATCCGGATCACCGCATGGTAACGCCCCACCCCCCCAAGGGTGATATGAACATCCTGCACGCCGGGGACAACCTGTCGAACCGAGCTGAGCAGTGTAATCTCCCGGGCAATCGCCATTGGAATTTTCTCTTCGTAGCTGGCGGGTAGAATGGTCTGCCATACCGGATCGTTCCGGTAAGTAACAGCAGAAAACTCGACAACAGGCTGTGAGGTTTGGGGGCCATAGTAGCCGCCAAGCTCACCGAACGGGCCTTCCAGCTCGCGAACCTGCGGGAGAATGCGTCCCTCGAAGACAACCTCAGCCTCCGCAAGTACCTCCAGATCAACGGTTTTACAGCGGACAACCTCGAGGGGTTGTTTAAGCAGAGTAGAAGCGACATCCAGCTTATCGACATGGAACAGATAGGTGCTAATCTGCGAGGCGAGAACAACCGCTGGTACGACTCCGAACATCACTGCTATCTCGAGTGCTTCACCGCGTTGTTCCACGCTGTTCACATATTCACGTAGCTCCGGCGAAGAAATCAGAATGCCCGTGCGGTTACCACCCAGGTACTGCATTCGCCGAATCGAGGTGTAGCGCTTGCGACCATCCTCACCCTTGACGACGAGAACACCAGAAACGTAAAATTGACCGTTGTCTAATGCGTAATAAGTACAAATCGGGAATAAGTCCTTGAGGTCGAAACGACCGGTAACCACGTTCTCATGGACGGGAGCATGCTCCACCCGCTTGGTCGGGGTTGGGCTGACAATGGCTTCGATCAAGCGCGGCAGCAGCTCGGTTACCTGCATGCCCATGCTTTCAGCCGTTAGCTCTTTATTAGCACCTAGACCGACAACCATAGGGGAGGAGTAGCCTTTTACCTTTTCAAAGAGCAAGGGGTGTTTGGCTTTGTCACTTTTCACAACCGCACCGAGCTCGAAGTGAGGATCAACCTCCTTGCGAATGCGTAGTAGCTTGCCATTGTGCTCCCAATGCTGGAGTAAAAGCCGAATGTTCTTCATTTCACTGTTCCTCCCCCCAACGCTTCATTAATTGATGCTCAATCTGGAACGCATCCAGTACACGGGCAGTCATAAAGTTAACTAACTCCCATATTTCCTGTGGATGGTTGTAGAATCCGGGCGAGGCTGGCATGATATCTGCACCCGCTCGGGCAATCCGCACCATATTTTCTAGATGAATTAGGTGCAGCGGCGTCTCCCTGGGGACAATGACCAATCTGCGTTTCTCCTTCAGGATGACACTAGCTGAGCGGTTTAACAGCGTATCACCAACGCCATTGGCAATGGCACCCAGCGTATTCATCGAGCAGGGGATGATCACCATCCCGTCAGTTTTGAATGATCCACTGGCGACTGCGGCGAACAGGTCGTTGTTAGGAAACACGGTGGCGTAGCTTTTGATCTCATCCATCGTCACGCCGCATTCGTAATTCAGCACCTTTGCTCCCATATCGGTTGCAATCACATAGGTATCAATTCCGAGCTGATGAAGGGTACGGATGAGTGTGTAGCCGTAGACAGAGCCGCTTGCACCCGTAAGACCAACAATTATTTTCATGCTTGGGGTTCCCCCTTAACCTATCTGCGAGTATGGGTGACATCATTGTTGCTCATGGTGAGTTTTCAAATGATTGAACTTAATTTCAGAATAACAAAAAGAAGCCGTTGAAATAGAAACGTTCTCTAATCAACGGCTTCCCTCAGTCTGTAAACAGAAATCCGGCGAACCTGGTAAGTTAAAGCAGCTTAAGCAAGATAGAATCAAGCACAAGCCGCATGTCGATAGGGTAAGGTGGGAACGAGGGCTTCCTCTGCAAAGCCGCAAGATAAATCCTGCATGATTCACCGAAGCACGTTCGGATTGGTCAGCTTTCCATAATAATTAGGGTACATGCCCATTCAGAGGCGGGATCATAATCCCTGAGAACGCCTTGAATGGGTAGATCCATCTCTTCAGACAGCTTCTTCTGAAAGCGAAGTTTGAATTCATGATGCAGTGCAGAATCTACGGATTGCTTAAGCTCGGTATAATGATCCTCCAATGCCCGCAGAGCAACCACACGCTGATGCTTGACCAGAAACATAATCATTCCATCAGCGACAGCTTCAATCCTCAGCTGAGTGACACCGACACCATAAATCTCCTTGTGGACTTCATTATAGCAACGAGACATTTTCTTCTTGTGCTCATTGGAGGAGAGGAGCAGTGAAATGGACAAAAAGCTTCACTTCCTATCCTTTGAGATGGTGGTCAAGGCAATAAAGGCGTAATGAATCGTGACATGCTACAAGTATGACCGTCTGATATGACCAAGAATGATTAAATCTACCCCTCATTATACGGATATATTTCAAAATGTAAATGACCTGCGTCATATTATATAACGCGTATTTCTATTTTCTGCTAGAACGGGTAAACGCCGTTACGACTTGTGCCCGGTTTGAATAGGCTAAGAAATATTCGGTATACGGAAGGGTGTTTGGGATGCCTGTGCGGAAAAGATCTTGTAGCAAGCGACTGTCTTGCTACTGTCACCGATGCAAGAAAAAGCAGCGGCCCTGTCACAAGCAACCGGGCCAATCGAGAAAGCCCTGTAAAGTGAGTAAGAGCAATCAAAATGGAGTAAGAAATAGAGTAGCCAAATGCCACCGCAAGCCTCTCCATTGCTGCCATAAACGCTTCTGCAAGCCTGTTCCTGTCACCGTAAAGGTTCGGGTGCAGGTTGAACAGATGAAGTTCGTGGAGAAGGAACGCTTGAATATAGATACGACCGATAAGTGGCAGCCCTATCTTTCGCTTAATTCGGCACTGCTGAGCACCTACACCTACGCCATCCATAATCGGGGAGAGCATCCTGCCCAAGTAATGCTTGAGGTAAGCCCGAACGGAGTTGATTATATGCCCGATGCTGAGCTTACTGTGCCCGCGGGCTCTATGCAATTACTCACTCCCATGCAGTATCTCAAGTATATTCGAATCAGGGTGAAGTCGAAGCAAGCAGGACAATCAACAGTACTTGATTTATATTTTCAGGCGCAGTCTGCATGATGAGCTTCTCTTAAATTGGAAGACCACAAGGGCTGAATGAGCTTGAATATTTGGTTAATCAACTGTAAAAGGGTTCTGTCTGACCTATTTATATCATTCTAGCTCATGTCTATCTGCTTGCCTGGTGGATGTTATTCTTAATCAAAAGAAGAGCGCAAATAAATGTTTGACCGCCAGAATGCCTGGGAGTACGCTTATTCTTGATGAATAAACTACGGGTTACCAGGAGGCAGACAAGGATGAATATTCGCTATAATTGTTTTCCAGGTGGGCGGCACAAGGCACTCACCCTGAGCTATGATGACGGAAGAATTCACGATCGGCGACTCATCGATATTTTAAATACCTATGGGCTTAAAGGTAGCTTTCATTTAAATTCGGGTTTATTTGGCAGACAGGATTATATCCGGGCTGATGAAGTGAAAACGCTCTACTCCGGTCATGAGGTTTCGGTGCACACCGTGACCCATCCGTTTCTTAATCAGATTCCCAAAGAGCGGCTGGTCATGGAGATCATGGAGGATCGTCATACGTTGGAGGGGCTTGCTGGTTATCCGGTTCGGGGAATGTCTTATCCATTTGGCTCCTTTAATCAAGAGGTCGTCCATACCTTGCCAGCACTAGGCATACAATATGCTCGAACAACAATCAGCACAGGTGGATTTGGCCTGCCAGAGGCGCCGCTTGAGTGGAAACCGACCTGTCATCACAAGGACATGCTCACTTTGGGAGAAACGTTTATCAACAGTCCGAAGGTTTCCTGGAACCATGCGCTGGCTTTATTCTACATATGGGGGCATAGTTACGAATTTGAGAATGATCAAAATTGGGCGGACATGGAGGCGCTTGGACGCATGATGGCTGGGCATGACGAGATTTGGTTGGCAACCAATATTGAAATCATTGACTACCTGGATGCGGTCAAAAGCCTGCAGTTCTCCGTAGATGGATCACTTGTGCGAAATCCGAGCAGTATTTCGGTTTGGATTGAGGCGGATGGTACGGTTGTCGAGCTTAAGCCAGGAGTGACGCAGAGTCTGATTTAAACATAGATGCCTATTCTTTAGTAGTAAGGAGTATAGATCATTGTTCGGAAAATGTGACAAAACCAACAGTCGTTAAAGACGGTTACCAGTCTTTAACGACTGTTTGGTTTGTCATGCGCTATCCTCAATCATCAGCTAGCATGAGCAGCGCGGACCAGTTGCCTGAATCAGCGAGCTGTTGATAGAGGCCGATACGCGGCTCCAACCGCTTGGGAAACTGCTCAATCAACTCTTCTAAAAGCAAATGGCATTGCGCTTTATTTCCCAGTGAATGAGCAAGCAACGCTGTAAACAGGCGTTCACTGAATAGGCCTTTTCCATCGCTTGAGGTTGAAGACGTCTGGATTGCTTGCTCCTCTTGAGGTATCGTCTCCACAAGAGTACCCAAGACTGCTTCCCGGACATTTACGGGCGAATGATAGAGGGACGAACGCCAAGCCTTAGGAATCCGCAACGTGTCAGGCGCTTTAGCTGAAGTGATTACAGCCAACTGCTGCCAAACGATGAGAAAACCGGACCAGGCCCGCACCAACAGCAGCACATATGCAGCTTGTTTGAGCAGTGGCTCATCAGTTGAAGAGGTAGGCTTCTCTCCACGTAACCTTTCGGCCAAGCTAACAAGCTCTGGGTCAAGCTCACCCAAATGATAAAGGAGATCAACCAGCTCTCGTGGCTCAGAGTCCCGGACTAGCAGCGCCCACAGAAAGAGCAGGAGATGCCGCTCCGGCTTGAGTTGAATGAGCTGCTGCAGAATCTCGGCAGCCTTGTTGTTCGCATCTCCTGCCTGAGCAAGAACAGCGGCACGGAAAAAAGCCAGTTCCTGGTCCGTGCTTGCAGAGTCGTCCTTGTACACGTCCTCCAGGAGCCGGAGCATTTCCTTGCCTTGGCGACTTTCCAGTGCAACTCTGCCAACAAGAGTCAAGGCAATGCTAGGCTTGGTGGTTACTAGCACGGCTTTAAGCTTGGGCGCAAACTGAGCCAAGGGCTGGAGCAGTAGGGATAGCTCCAGCCAACGAGGCAAAGCCTGCTCGACGAGAATATCGACTGTCAAGCATTTCTCTAAGCAATCCGCAGCTTGCTGCCAGTTGCCAAGCCGCATATGAGCTTGACTTAACCAGTAGTCATGCCGTTTGCTTTGCTGCGAATCGGAGAAGACAACTGCACTGGCAAAGCGGATCAAGCTATGATAGGCAGCCTCTGCGCGTCCCTCTTCTAGAAGGAAAAGGCTACGTAGCTCCAATAGATCAGCAGGGAGCTGCACCTCGAGGAGGCCGACCTCCACAGTTTGCCGCGCTGCTTCAAGCTGTCCTGTTCGCCAGTACGCAAATGAAAGCTTATAGGCCAGGTCAGCAGCGTAACCAGCAGTGGGAGGAACCAAAACGAGCAGTGGTGTCAGCTGAGTGATGACCTCCGCGTAGCTCTCCTGAATAAAGGCCTCGGTACCAAGTGCGTAGCGATAATAAAGCGAGTCACTCTCCTCGCGTATCGCTTGCTCCAGCAGCTTGCGATTTCGCTCGGCCTTTTTCTTGGTTTCAGCCACCTGACGATCGTACCCATAATGAGCAATAACAAGCTCGGTGCGTTTAATGGTCAGATGAGGATAGCGGGTAAGGAGTGAGATGCTGATATCCTCATGAACCCGACCGCGATAGTTGGCCTTGGGAAGCCTACGAAAAAGCCGACAGATGGAGTCCGTCTCATAATCAGCAGGATGCTCGGAACGCTGATGACGGATGGTAATCCAGTAGCCTGAGACCTCGTTGTCCTCCAATAAGCTTCGATATGAGCTCAGATCGGCGGGCTCGATTCGTTCATCGGCGTCCAGCACCAGAATCCAGTCTCCGCTTGCTCGCTTTAGTGCGAAATTTCGTGCATCCGCAAAATGATCGTTCCACTTAAAGCGGAAAATATGCGCGCCATATTGCTTGGCGATGGATATTGTTTGGTCCTGGGACCCAGTATCGACGATAATAATCTCGTCTACAAAAGGACTTGCAGCACGTAGACATTCGCCCAGATGTTCTTCCTCGTCACGGACAATCATACAAAGGGACACGATAGACATGACTAAAACGCCCCCTCCAGCAGCAGATCATCAATCAACGTCATCAGCTTTAGCTTAACATCGTTCCATATACTGGCATATTCCAGATTGTCACGGCCACTCTGGATAATCTGATAAATCCGCACATGAACGGTTTTGATCAATTGGTAGCGCCCCTTCAAGCGCTCTACCGGATTTGGCAGTAGGGTGAGCAGACTCCGCCAATAAGCCTGAACCTGAGCTTGCAGGGCAAACAGGTGTTCACTTACAGCCAGCGTATATAGGAAATGCAGCTCGCTCCAAAAAGCTTCATAGGCAGAGGGGGGGAGATCCAGCGGAAGCACATGCTTCCCTTGATCCTGGACCAAATAAGCGAAGAAGTTTAGGATGAGCTCGCTTGGTGCATCAACTTCAGCAGAGGGGTTGTTTCCAAAACTAGTGATACTAACATGCGGTAAATCAGGTAAAGTCTTTTCACTCCGATAATTAGCAGTATTCTTTTGGCTGCTATTTTTTCGATCCTCCAGCCGGGTCAGCCATAGCTTCGCCAGTTTATCGTCATTCTGAACCAGAGCTTGGTAGAACGATTTTTGGAGGGTATGCGTCTGATTAAGGGGGGCGGCACGCTGCACTTCCTGAGTGTCCTCATCCTCGTTCAAGACTCCGTCAATTAGAAACCGACAGCGCAGGAGCAGCAGGCTGCGGTCTTCTTTTTTCTCGGTAGGCATTTCCCTTGATCTCAGGATGGCTACCGCTTGCTCATATAAGCCGAGCTGATAGTAGGAAAGAGCAATGCTCCACCAGGTTTTGGCTGATTCGAGCTGGAACAGCTGCCCTAATTTAGCTGTAACCTCTTCTGCGTCGTGCAAGTGGGCAAGTAGCCCGATCAGTCGAAGAAATGGAGAGAGCAGAGTGGGATTCAGCTTCAGTGCGTTGGCATAGTGCTGCACAGCTCCGTCATAGTCGCGAAGCTGCTCGCAGGTTTTGCCAAGATGGAAGCAAGCCCCATAGGTCCCAGCCCCACTAATGGAGGTATATTGGGGAGGGGCCTCCCCAATGGCGAGTGCTTGGCGAAAGGCATTCCTCGCAGCGCTCCAATTGTGGAGATGGTAATAAATCCGGCCAAGCACGAAGAAGAGATCCGGGAAATCGGTTAGCCGCTGGACAGCCATCTCACATAGCTGAATGGCCTCCTCCCACCGTTCAAGGACCTGGAGGCAATGCGCCTCACGGATAATCACAACATGCCCAAAGCTGGTGAGGGTCCAGTCTGCTGCAGCTTTGGAGCTGCGCAGTTGCTCCAATCCGTGCTCAAAGTCGCCCATCCGCATATATTCAATACCTAGGTTGTAGCGATGGAAGCTTTCATTATCTGTGTTCTCCAGTTCCTTATGAAGAAGCTCCAGGTTACGCTGCACCTTGTTCTTCTTCTGGACCACCTCGGGCAGATAGCCGCCGTGATTCAACTGGAGACTAGAGTATATAAGCCGGGCCTGCGGATGAGCCGTCAGAATTGGCTGAACGATCTGTTCGTGAATTCTGCCTGCGTAGCGATAAGCGGGTTTATTACGAAATAGACGTAGGGACGCTGAAACGGATGAGTTCGCCTGCTTGCTGTCTGTTCCGATGTAGTTCATGATTCGCACAAAAAAACCGTCCGCATCTGCTGCATCAGCTACAAGCTGACGGAGCATCTCTCCTTGGCCCTCCTCTAGCGTTTCATCCGCATCCAGCACAAGAATCCATTCTCCGGTAGCCAGCTCAATCGATTCGTTGCGGCTTGCGGCAAAATCATTCAACCACTCCCGGCTATAAACGGTTGCCCCTTCGTTTTGGGCAATCTCTACCGTCCGATCTGTAGATCCGGTATCGACAACAATCCATTCATCAGCAGCCGTTCTCGTGCTACGCAGGCAGTGAGCAATGACATCCTCTTCGTTCTTGACGATCATGCACAGGGAAATCCGCGGGTTATTCATGAAAATTCATCCTTTCCCTCCATCGCCAGCTGGTGAGGGCTTCGCTTTGCTCCATCTGCTTAATGGCATCACCGGTCTTCTCGGCCTCTTCACGCAGGAAAACGGATGAAGGAAACAGCTGCATGGATTCCTTAAGCAGCTTATCACTTTGCTGCAGACAGCCAAGTGCCAGAGCGGTGCGCAGCGAGGCATCCTCTGGTGTTTCCTTCAACAGAAACTCGAACATATCCGTGGCCTGTTCGTAGGCCTTCCGGTAATACAAAATTTCGCCTAAATGCCTGTAGCCCGTGCGATCCAGCTGATTGTTTTGCAGCGCTATTAGGTAGCGGGTGGCAGAGCGCATAACATAGCCATTCTCGAATAGCCGATGGCCTAGTGATAAGGGCTCGGTTATGTTGGACTGCAGCCGTTCGGCCCATTCAAACAGGCGAAGGGATACGCAGCGGTCCTGCAGGGCGATAAGCTCATAAGCAGGGAGTGAGGAGGTTAAGGTGCTACCCGCTTCAGCATCATCTATGCGAAGAAATTGGCATAGCCGACTTTCTGTTCTATGCAGCAGCCAATAGGCAGGGCCTTGCTTATGGAACAATTGGATGGCCTCGGGAATCCTACCGACTCTGATGAGACAGTCAAAATAAATGTCAGGCAGCAATGAAACGAGCGGTTCCCCTTGAGCAAGCTGTTCTGTTTGATTTGCTTGATTTGCTTGATTTGCTTGATTTGCTTGATTTGCTTGATCTGCCTGCTCAAGTTGAACTAGCTGCTGACCTTGCTCAAGTCGGTTTAATACTTGGTGGTCTAAACCGATGCGGTGCAGCAACCGGATCATCCGTTCTTCCTTATCGGGACATGTACGAAGCCATTCTTCAAGGGGCAGCAGAATTTCCTCCTCCACGTAGCCGCTTCGCAGCCGTTCATCCGCCCAGAAGAATAAGGACTCCATGGAACGCCATGCAAGGTACGACTTTTGGAAGGCGGCAGCGGCTTGATCATCATAGCCGCACTTGCCAGCATGAAGACCATGGGCCAGCCATAATCGTGCTAGCTCAAATGAAGGTGCATTTATATCCGGTTGCGTCGTTTGCGTGGAGGGGGAGTGTTGACTTTGCGCAAGAGCCTCTAGACTGGTGTGATAGGCCTCTTCATAACGATTCGTTCTGGCAAAAAAACAGGAGCGGACAAGTCCGTCATTTTTGCCAAAATCATTCTCCTCAAGCAGCCTCTGAGCAAGCTCAAAGCGGTGCGAAACCAAATAGTAAAGCAGACGCGCAGAGGTCCATCCTGTCTCCTTCTGATGAATTTCTCTTGTATGGATGATGAGGCCAGGCAGGCGATTCGTCGGTATCAGGGGAATGTTGGTCAGGGGAGAAGCAGAAGCAATCAGCTCAGAAGCATCCCATAAGCGATCGTAGGAGCGCTGCTGCCAAATGGTGGAGCTCCATCCGTGATGCGGAAGCTCAATTGTTTCATTGGAGAATTGCAGCAGTATTTTCCTGGCAGAGGTCAGGCGGATTTGCTCCTTAATCCTTGACCAGCTATCATCGTGATCCAGATCAAAGGCAATGACCGGGAACGGTCCCTCAGGGAAAGCAGTCGGTTGTTCACTATCGACAATCAGCAGAAGAACGGCAAGCTCTGCCACATCTAACCACTCCATTATCAGCTTTTTGGCCAAGATGAAACGCTTCACCGCCCTTATGGACGGTACTTATCGCAAAAACGCATGTGTGAAAGCGGACTGCAGATACAGGAAGAAAAAAGCCTGCAATTGTACATCTTTTTTTAGCGAGGAAGCATGATTGTACCC